>CAYPUO010000420.1:0-3789 GCA_964413775.1 uncultured archaeon | reverse complement strand
TTCTGATGCCTTGCAGATTCAGTACGAGAAAACTCGGGGATAGTTTCCGGGAAGTCGTCTTCTCTTTTGTGGGAGGTCTGAGCACGTCGAAGAATGTGTTTATTGTACCTGTGACTTTTCGTCTGCATTCCCTCCACGCGGGACAGTGCCAGCCGAGTCGGTTCCTTCTTGAAGGTTTGGGTGAGAGACCCTTTCTCTGGCATGCCGCGCGCGATGCCAGATGAACACAGGGCTGGCAGCAGTCTGTGCCACATCTTGCCTTATAGGCTCGTATAGATAGAACAGGAATTAAGGAAGATGCCAAAAGGCGTTTATGTGGATAAGTGGTAGCGCATAGTAGTGTTCATTTGGGGGGCATAGAATACGAACATATTGGGCGGTAACGAGAGCAAAAAGACCTGTTTCTTGCTGCTAATCCTGATACTACCTTGTTTCTGCGTAGCGGCTTCGCCTGATTTGAGAAATAACACTTCCAGACATTACAAGGATGGAAGCACAATCGTCCATTCGTCATTGCCTTCCACTTCTTCGGGGAAGGTTGCTGTTTCACCCCCCACCTATACAAACAATACCATCCACTTGCTGTTCAAAGACGCAACCTTCAAGACGACCTTAGTTGACGCACCCATCGTCCTTAAAGCAAGTATAGAGTACTCTCCTGACAACTTGGAATATAAGCACATGTTCGGATATTCCTTCAATTATCTCGCTACTTATCCTTCAGTATTCGTATCTGTTTCGGGAATAGGAATAGATGAACTGAGCTTCTATCTCTATATGAACAACGGTACAGGAATTGTGTATCCCCCCAATGCTAACGCCTCAGACTTTGTCGAAGGAGGCCATCGAGATTGGTGGTTGTGGACAAGCACCCGTGGCTACAGCGCGTCTTCAGGCTTTCCCTTTCCAGAAGAATTGAGCAACGTAACTCTTGGAGGACGCCTGTTGCTTCAAGGCTTTGTTCTTCATTTTGAAGATGGTAGTGAGGTTGACTTTCCAAATAGCCAACTACTCCTCACGGGAATGTTCCACCTACAGAACGGTCACTGGACATCGGATGTGGGCGTCTGGGACTCCGCAAACAAGACCACATACCTCGGCAACTCGGACATTTCAATCCCGCTGCAGCAAACTCTGCCATTCAGCCCAATTGTATTAAGCCTAGCGGTGCTTTCGATATCTAGTGTTGTTGTTGTTATTTCGCTGGTGATTATCCGAAGAAGCGTAAGGCACCACAGGTCAGCTCATCTCACATGATTTTGGTTATAGATTGCATAATACACAAGAGGGTTTCAGCAATGGTTTCTAACGGTCATCTGTTAGCTAGTCGGAAGGGCGCTCAGTGAGCACGCGTCAAAACACGTATATGCGAATCACCATAGTGAAGTAGTAAGTATCCATTTGGGGGGCATAAATTACGAGCCTATTGGGTGGTAATGAGTGCAAGATGACTTACATCCTTCTGCTGGTCCTGATACTACCTTGCTTCGCTGTATCAGCAACTCTTGATTCTAAACATAGCAGCTTTGGTCTTGAAACAAACGGAACAACAAATGTCGTTCCAATTCAACAAGACATAAGGTCGCCTGCAGAGTCGCTTGCGGATAAGTGCAGCGTTATGGCACCTATCAATCCCCTTGCAATCCAGAACGTTACACCGAAAGTTCGGTTGTACTGCGATGCAGCAGGTGTCGTATGGCAAACATGGGAGAATGGTGAGTGCGTACATACTGGGTGTATACCTATGAAATACCTGGTCCAACAGTTCGGTTCACGCGAGAATGCATCCAAGGCCATCTCATGCTTTCCACAATACCCATCAGCGACGGTTGCGGACCATTCTGGAGATGGTAACCTTGGTCATCTTTCTAACCCACCTGTCACATGCGCTGATGATTACATACCCTTCAGTACTACTCCAATATGGGTCATTCGCGACAACAGAAGTCTAGGAGACCTGCCAACGAAGGTCACTGAGATTTCATCAGCCGACGAATTTCAGGTCACAATGATGCTTAGGTTCATCTCCGGGACCGACGTGTTGCTCAGCCTAGACGGTGGTGCGCCTCTTGTCGTGGGCACAACGATGTATCTTAGCAGCGTTGATTCGTACTACCATGCCATAGATGGAGGGGCCTCAACAATCTACTATTACTATAGATACCAGTATACATATTTTGAGTACATATGGGCTGGATTTGTCCTTGAAAAAGGCGATCTTTGGTACTCAGCAGGTATGGATCGAACAGGCGGATTTCAGGGACTGCCCAGACCAACCTGCAGAAACAAGACAGAACCTGATGATATACTCGCCCTCCAGTTTCCCGGTCAGTGGAAGACAATGGATTCCACATTCATGGCCGAGGGCTACCCTGTGTCAGAGCATGTAGTTGCAAATCCATCATATCTATCAGAGGCTGCAGTTACCCTGAGTTCTCACTGGAATGTATTTACCGGGAATTTAACGCTCAGCCTACTTTCAACACTGTGGGACTATGGGCATGATGAATACCTCTACAATCTTACTTCCGATGTGAGCACTACTACCTATTGGTACGGATATAACTGGGCAGGAGATTCAGGACAGAGTGAGGGATATGTGATAACTTGGGCACCTCCCAGAAGCGATGTCGGACCCAATCTGCACATGAGTGTGTTTGGTTGGGACAGTCCACTTGCAGTTCGTCTAGCGGTGCTTTCGATGTCTAGTGTTGTCTTTGTCATCTCCCTAGTGATTATTCGAAGAGGCGTCAGGCACTACAGGTCTGCTCATCTAATATGACTCTGGCGATAGACTGCTTGTGACACGAGAGTCTTTCACCAATAGTTCTTAACCTTCGTCTATTAGCTGGTCGAAAGGGGGTCCATTAGGCATGCACCAAAACGTGTATGATGCCAGAAACACCTGCGTGCTCTAGAACCAAAATCCAACATGTCTGATGCTGGCTCGTTCCATCATCTTGCTGTACTACCAATTATCCCTACGGAAATGGAAAAACCAATAGGTATTAGTGAGTAAGTGGTTAAACGACTATTGTGATTAGCTCGATTGTTGATGCGTCGCCACGACAGACACTCATCCAGAAGGTCCTAGTCTTAGGTGACAATCCTGCTAGGATGGCTGGCTTTGTGAATCGGGCGTCAGGTTCCAACATTGCGTATCATCTCTATGCCTCGCTAGGCGTGGGCATTGGCGTAGCTCGCACGGTAACCAAGGATGACACTGAAATCATCATGCAACTGTGGCTCATACCTCAGGATGAGAAGGTGCCTGGGATTAACAGGAACTTTAGGCGAGGAAGCTCCGGTTCGGTCATTGTCCTGCAGGGAGATCAGATTCCAACTCTCAGAAGGCACCTATTGACTATTCCGCATGATTGCTTTAGCTCCACCATAGTACTCATCATAGGTTCTGACTATGAAGCTCGGAATGCAGCAAACGCTATCGAGGATGAATTCGGGATTCAAGTAGACTACATACCAGAAGGCATTGTTTCTCGAACCATTTCTAAGCTTGGCCAATCACTCCTAGACCAATACAGGGGGACCGAGGAGCCAAAAGTCTGTGTTGCTAGAGTGGACGAGTCAGAGTGTCCCGAATACACTCATATCTCTGGACAGTCACATATGCCTGAATGCACTGAAGATGATATTGACATGATCATGTCAATTGCATATCAGACTGGAGCTCGCGTTTCTGGGGAGTCAGCGACTATTTCGTTGGACGAAGGCGAATTCAAGGTGACTCTCAAGGATGGTGCGGTCAGCTTCACACCTACACTGTGTGGC
>CAYPUO010000419.1:0-3799 GCA_964413775.1 uncultured archaeon | reverse complement strand
CAGGTTCATTGCTAATAGGTTCAGGTTCTGCCCACTGGGTCTCGTATCTGAATAGAAAGTGCTGACCAATAGACTGCGCTGAGCGATGGTTCTGCTGGATTGCCTCAAGGGTGATGTCCCTCAACGGGCAGGTCCAGGGGTCATGATAGACCTCCAGCTTGAAGGCATATCCCTTCTGTGCATCAAGCAGTTCCTCTGCGCTTGCGGGAAGCCCCAGTGAGAGCCCTGGAAAGGGGTCACGCCTGTTCACCCACGGCCTGATCAATGAGGTGTCATCATCGAGAATAACATCCCTGAACCTGTTCCATATCAGCTGCTTTCCATCGATGACCACTGGCTCACAGTCAGCATCAGGACGCCTGAGAATCTCCAAGAGGTCTACTGTCCTGCGGATGAGAAGGCTCCCTAGGACTGTGTCTGTGCCTTGGTCAACAAAAGTGACTTTGTACATCTCATCATCTTGGTCAAGGGCGACCCTGCATGTAGCATGGACACATCCCTCCAGCCCTCTCTTCATAATGAGCAGGGCCGTTTCGGTCATGTCCTCTACTCGGTGGATGGGTCGTCGTACATCATCATACGGAACCGCTTGGAGATAGGGGTCTGGAGCAAGCGAGATGGTCCTGACCAGTGTCACATCCTCAAGCCTCCTTGTCGTATACTCTATGCGACCAACTGGTGTCCATATGCATTTCACATCATCACCCGCAAAGAGTGTCTGGGTTCCCCGCTGGTCTGCTATCATCACTGGGATTCGGGTTTCGTTTCCCTGCAGGTCGGCGTACCAGCTCAGACTGCTCAGGTCGCTCTCACTCCAATATGTCCGCTCGGATACCATCTCATGCAGGGTTTCAAGCGGGAGATGGGAGGGGTCAAATCCTCTGGGGTGGAGGAGTGCTGCGTTCATCTCGAATACCCCTGACTTCCGCTGGAACAGCAACCAGAGATGGATCGAGTCTGTGGCTCCTGAAGATGGGAGTGCTATCAGGTGCCCAAACTTCACTCTGGTTAGGGCTCCCTCCTGATCAAGCGACCTATTGTATTCAGCACCTAGTTGTTCAAGTCGTTTCAGGAGCCTATGTCTGTCGAGGACCGACCGGCCCCTCCTATTGTCCTCTGGGTATTCAGTGCTATAGCCAAGACCCATGAGGTGCCATGGTCGGACATATTCCCATAGTGACCAGAGGGCACCAGTATATGATATGCTCGCGAACGGGCCTAGGCTTGCAAGGAGTAAGAGGAAATGGTGGTTACCCGTCAACACAAGTACATCGGGATGCTTTTTCTGAAGTGCTTCTAGGTGACCTCTCTGGCTTCTGGTCAAGTGGCGAGGAATCCGGGAACGAAAGGGCAGTAGTCGGTCCCACACTTCTTTGCTGAGCTGACTGGATTCGAGGGTCTGACGGACCAGCCGTAGGACATTCATAGGGTCAGTATTCCCTTCACTCATACTCCCAGTAATACCTGATATCTCGTCAAGCAGCGGAGTAAGGTAGTCTACATCACTTCTCTTCAAGAAACGGATAGTGTTTCTGAGATGCTGTATCTCAGCAAGTGCTATCGTGTCACCAGTTGTTTCACGCACCTTGAGATAGTGCTCTGCAGGCGGTCTGGTCGTCCGCTTCTGGGGCAGGACGCCGAGAGCCATCTCCCGGTATTCTCTCCTTCGGTTGATGTTATCTATCGGGAGGAGGAGCTTCACTCTACCGTCGACCTCGGCTCTTGGAGCATTATCACTAAGTGAGACTGCTTCATCCTCCTGCTGAGCATAGATCTGAGTAGGTCTGAAGGACAACATCGGCTGCAGGTCCTGTGCAGGATAGTCCGTTGAGGATACACGCCTGAACGAGAGCGTGTCATCCGAAGTCGGCCTTGCACTGTACTGGCTCTGCTGCTGGAGGTGTGGGATGAGTTCCAGTGACCTGTCAAGTTCTTGCGTGTCATACTGGACACTCTGCGTTGCAGGTGGGCCAGTCCCTTTCTGGTATATTGGCCGATGTCTGTGTCTCCCTGACCGGAAGTCTTCGCCCCATCCTCTCAGGGGTCTCACCTCAATAACGTCGTATTCTGGATCTTTCCCCGGTCGTTCAATGATGACTACGCGTTCATGGTCGTTGGTAGGATAACGCGCTCCACTACGGTCAGGTGGCATGGCCACATTCCAGACAATGGAGTCGACCAAGTTCTGCCAGATTGTCCCCTGATAGAAGGGAGCGACACACCGCGATGAATAGGTCTTGCTATTCTGGGCGATGGGTACAGGACGAGCGAACCAGAGCACAGTGCACTGCGGAGGGAGTGCCTGAACAATAGTTGTCGCAATCTCATCGAGATATCTGTCAGTGGGGTCTGGTGTGCTTCGTCGAAGGGCTTCCCAACCTGAAATTACTATGACCGGTTTCCGACTCCCCCCGAGGAGCCTGCGGACTGGGGTCTGGATGTTCGCGATTGGCTTGCCTCTGACCATGCATTCTCTGACCTCGGAAGAGAAGTCAGTTATCTTGACACGCCGCTTGAAGAACTCTCTGACTGGGTCAGGCTGGTAGTTCAGCCTGAACTGCTTCTTTCTCAGGACTGGATCACCATATTCCCCCACCAGGTCAAGCCAGAAGATGTCCCTATGCTTTCCTTGGGCAAGACCATGCAGGTACTCCAGTCCGTGCCACCTCTCTGCAATGGCCGCCGCGGACTGTGCAGGAGAGCCTCTTCCAGGAATGGTGAGGTAGAGGATGAACTCCTTGTTGTCTCTGACACGCTTGTCGAACGGCTTCAATGCGAGAGGTGCATCTAAGGGAACAGCTCTGGCTGATGGCCTTTCAACAGACAACATCTTCATGGCAATATGCTGCCCCCCTTTCTCTGGAAAGAGGAGGTCCCCCTCAGACAGGCTTCCATCAATGGATGCTCGATATGCCTGTAGGACAAGTGGGAGTATTGCCTCATTGATAGCCTTCCAATCTTGGAATGAGTCTACTACGACTATGGCCTTTGTGAGTTTTCCCTGAGCATCTGGGTCATCCTGCATAGAGTCCCTGTAATCAGTACATGTTGATGCTTCATACTCATCCAGCTGAGCTCTCTCGTAGTCAAGCGGTGTGTTTGATATGACACATTCCCATTCGTGTTCTGTGAGTGCCCGTCGTTCTAGGATGAACTCGCTCACAACATTTGCTTCATCCTTGGAACGCGATTCAATCCCGTAGATATCAAAGTCGAAGGCGCTCTTGGTCTTCAGGTCAGCGATGAGGAGTGGCTCGCAGACTATGGGCGCAGATGCTTCATCGACTCTAGGCAACTCCTTTGCATGGGCCAGTACTAGGTCCAATCGCCCTCGCCCCCCATCTATAGAGACCTCGGAGAAGAGCATAAGACCTGAGTCATCGTAGGCCATCTCCGACCCGTGAAATACGATTCCCTTGAGGCTGAAGGGGCTCTGGAAGTTCTTAGCAACGAAGTCATGGAGTTGCACTCCAGTCCTCCTGCTCTGTTCTCTTGCCTGTTTCAAGAGCTCTAGGGAGTCCTCAGCAGTCAGAGCATCTGAGGTCAGTAGTCTGCTAACACTCTCCTTAAGACCTTCTGAAACAACGCCTTCTCTAATGGCATCAGTAATTGCATCATTGAGGAAACTGACTTGGTCCTCACTTGTGGGCTCCTCTTGTGCTTCATCTATACTATCGACCTGGTCCATATTGGATATCTGTTCAGAACCCTCACCGTCCTCCTCTCTGAAACGTTCATATGTCTCCTGCTCTTGGATTTCCGAGGTAATGGACTGACGCATCCCATTCCGTGTGCCATA
>CAYPUO010000418.1:0-3801 GCA_964413775.1 uncultured archaeon | reverse complement strand
GAGGAAGTGAGGGCACCATTATCAGCAAACACTAGTGGTGTGACTGCAGTGCGGCTTGAATTCGAGATCCATTTGTATAGCGTGCCATGGCTCAGGCTTGTGCCTTCCGTGCCAATCAGCTTGTTGCTTTTGCTGGAACTTCTTCCTGAATGTTTTTCCTTTTTCCCCTTTCATCCATTAGTAGATTTGTAGGATGCTGAATTGGGATGATACGAGAACTATACGTCTTCGATTCGAATGATGGTTCCTCCAGTCCTCTATTGATTGGTCACATTCAGAAGAGAGCTCATAACAATGATGGAGTCGAGGGCCTTGTTCAGAGCATGGCGTTCTTCCTTGCCAGAAGCAAGGTCGGCACTGATTTCGAACGAATGGTTATGCCTACATTTTCAGTGTTTTATTGCACAGTCAAGACTTACTCTCTCTTTGTTATCACGAATGTTCCAGAATCAACAGAAAAGATACGCACAACAATGAAGAAACTGAGGGCCTTGATACAGCGGTATACAATGGGCGGAAAGCCGACACCTGAAGTCTCTGAGAAAATGCGAAGTGACATGAAGGATGCACTTCAGGAAACACTGAAGGTGGTGTTTGTTGGTCCCGGAGCTGTTGGAAAGTCCTCTTGTAGGATGCTGCTCAATTATGAGGACCCCCCATTCATCCATAATCCGACAATGGGCCCTGTTTTCTCGAATCTTGAAGATGACGTAATAATTTGGGACACTCCCGGTCAGGAAGGTTTTGAAACCATGTGGCCAAAACTAGTGCTCGACTCGGATGTGGTGGTAATCGTCTGCGATAGTCAGAGGGAAAACCTCGGGAAGGTCGCTGATATTGTTCAGCAATGCAGAGCATGGGCCCCTAACGCAAAAATGATTGCAATCGCAAACAAACAGGATCGAGCAGATGCGCTGCCTCCAGAAGATGTCGAAGCATATCTTCAGATCCCTACTTATCCACTAGTCGCAATCGACATGAGGAATCGCGAAACACTGGCATGTGCAATCGAGGACGCGCTTTCGGGGGATGAGAGGTGATCCCTTCTAAGTTAATACAGCTCTTCATAATGGAAGCAGGAAGCGGAAACCTCTACTTCCACATGAAATACAAGAACCACGGACTTCTTGATGGCGACCCCAACCTGACAGCAGCTTGGCTCACTTCGATTTTTATTTTTGCGGACGCCAATACTGGTTCTCTACAGAAGATCAGCTTGGGCAGCTATGATATCCTCCTACGTCTGGGGGAAGACTCCCTACTGGCAGCGTATCTAGAGAGTGACGAAGAGAATGAGAACCAATATAGAGAGCAGATGGCGCAGCTCCAGAGCAAGTTCGAGATAAAGTATAGGGAGCACATCAGGGATTTTGATGGTCGCACTGAAACATTCGGGGACTTCTATTTCGATACCTTGGTGGTCTTTCCATATTTTCGTTTCGACTTCGATAAAGTCCTGGGCATGTCTGGGCCTACTACTCCAATGCCGTTCCTCAGCGGAGGCCAGCGGATTATCGAAACAGTCTTTCCTCTGATAAACGGCGTCCGACGTGTACGGGATATTTGGAACCTATGTTCATCTAAAATGACACTAAATGAATTCAATGCTGCAATATCGTTCCTGTACCATGAGCGCCGTGCCGTACTCAAAGAAAACTCGGTTAAAAGCAAGGCCCTTCGAATTGTAGCAGGGGATGAAATCTATGGGACACCCGTCCCTCCATACTTGAAGGAGCGGGCATTATCTCGAGTCTATCAGTCCTTCGGTGAGAAGTTGGTCAACGAGGTACTGAGTTATTGCAATGGTCAGAGAGGGAGCTGTGAGATAGGCCAGTTGATGAAGGCTGATGAGTCAGCTATCGAATACGTCGTAAGGCGGCTGCTGCAGTCCGGCACTGTGGTCCTTGTCGATAAACCAGATGGCATGGTAAGAGGTGATTCACATCAGTGATTCATAATGTCTTGTTACTTGATATTGCAGATAGGAGGGCCGTTGCAAGGGCCCAATTCTGGGCAATAGAGTTCAGTGAAGCCGATATATCCGAATTCATTGAAGGCCTGCTTGATATTCGCACGACCAGCACAGCATCTAAGGAAGCGCCGTTTTTCGTCGGGCATAACAGAGTCTATCATAGAGAAATAAGCCCGGGTCTTGTCCTCTTGTTCTGTACTGACGCTACGGATGAAGCAAGGTCAATAGAAAACAAGCTCTCTGATGCCGCCCTACGCATCAGCAGGTCGCTATCGGAGAATGGCCTCGGGTTCATCACAAGGAATTTCAGGACTCTGCTGGGAGACTCGGTCTTCACTAGGTTTAAGGTTTCATTTGTGGGATCTGGTGGTGTCGGTAAGAGTACACTGCTACGTCTTCTCTTTGGAAAGGATCCCGCACCAGGTGGGTACATTCCAACGATTAATGTATCAATTGACTCTTCTCTTTTCATTGAGTTCGGAACATTTCACATAAATGTCTGGGATTTCGCTGGGCAGACGGTTTTTCAGGATAGGTGGTCCTTCTATTTCAGAGGCACAGACATCATCTATTTGGTGTCCGATTCATCTTTTCAGGATGTTTACACATCTACCAAAAGCATTCTGAAACGGTGCAGAGAAGAAGCTCCTTCAGTGCCTGTATATATTGTAGCGAACAAGCAAGACCTCCCAGAATCCATGCCTGCAAAAAGGATTCAGCGACTGCTCGGCGTGGAAACTCTTCCAATGGTTGCGTCCGACTCTAAGTATCGTGAGCGTTTCTTGAAATACATGATTAGGTCTATCTGTGAGTCAGTAGGCATAGAGGTCCCTGATTATGCTCCCATAATCAGGCATGGTGAAGAGAAAGATACCGAAGCGAAGCAGGATTTGGTTCTGGAGGGGCCGTCCGTTCCCAAGGTTTTCCTCCTCATTGGCGTAAGTGAACATGAGCGACGCTTGATATACAGTATCGACTATGAAGGTTCAATGACTGATGTCCGGTCTATTGTTTCTCTACTCCGCGCAGTGGATGCTAGCGACTCCCTAACCAGCATAGGACATAAGGACAGCACTATCATGGTTGAGAGGTCAGACAGGTTCATTGCAGCTCTGTATGTAACCAACAAAGGGACTCCAGAATATCGCTCGATTCTTCAACGGATAATAGGTTTTCTCGAACTGAGATACATTAGCATGGGTGAGGCTGCTGCTTCATGGAGTAACTACGAGAGTTCGATCGACCATCTCTTGCAGGACCTACCGGTTGCCTTACTCGACCCTAACCATATCCTTGAGCCGTCCCTGGAGGGAGTTCCTATGGTGTTTGAAGGAGACAAGTTCAATGCGAACCTTTCAGGGATACTTGACCTGCTGGATCGAGGTAGGACAGTCAGGGAGATTGTCGATTTGGCAGGCATGCCATTAAGAACATCATGTGCAATACTTCAACTCATGATTGCCTACGGTTGGGCACTGTATGCGGATGCTAGGTCTGAGGTATACGGAGAAACGTGAGTCTACTTGTTCGTCGCCATAAGAAAATTAAGACAGTTACGCATCTGTTGGACATATTTCCGGGGAGACGAATGGTCATGCTAGCACAAATTGGCACATTCACTGATTTACTCATTGTGATAGCAATAAGCGCCATTGTGGTTGCGGCTATGGCATACTTCCTAATCACTGGGTACGAAGGATTTCCTCCCAGAGCCTCGGAATACAGATATTCCACGGATGGATACCTCTCCAAGGAAGAACTTGAAGATTTGCTCACTTCAGAGGATATACACTCGGAAACAATCAGACGAATCTTGGATCGTGCAGAGC
>CAYPUO010000417.1:0-3820 GCA_964413775.1 uncultured archaeon | reverse complement strand
CTCTTGTCCTTTATTTCAATGGGGACGATTTCGTCCTTGAAGTCGCCGTTCTTGGTAGCCCTCTCTGCGTTGTTATGTGATCGCAAGGCAACCTCGTCTTGTTGTTCACGGGTGAACCCATACTTTTCATTGAGAAACTCTGCGGTCTCTCCCATTATGTATGGCTTACCTGTTTGCGGATGTGGCACATAATGACTGCCTGCATGCAGTCCTGCCGTAAGCATATCGAGAAAGGTGTTATCGAAGAGCCTCAGACCCCACCGCGCATTTTCAACGCAGTATGGGACATTTGACATTGACTCAACACCGCCCGCGAGCACGACATCCGTGAATCCAGTTTCTATCTGTAGGGTTCCACTGACAATCGCTTCCATTGCGGAGGTGCATACGCGATTGATCGTCACCGCTGGGACTGTCCACGGAATTCCTGCAAGTAATGCCGACACCCGTGCAACATTCAGCGCCTTGGGGGGTTCCAGGCAACAGCCAAAACGTACATCACCGATAAGATGGGGCTCTACATTGGCCCGGTCGACTGCGGCTCTCATGACTTGAGCAGCTAGCTCGGGCGCCTGTAAGGCCTTTAGGGAACCACCAAAGGCTCCGATTGGACTCCTCACAGCTGATACAACAACAACATCTTTCATGAACTTCTCAGAAGGTTGAGGTTTCTTAAAACATCTTGTCCTCAAGATCCTATTGACGGGCAGTTTTCTAAACTGCGAATTACGAATCTGGCAATTTGAAAGATTCATTAGAGATGTTGCAACGAGCATGTCAGGTTCAAAGGAGGGTTCCTTGATTGAAACTGGCAGTTGAGTGTTTTCGCTATTTGCATTCTCATGGTTTCATTGTTCACCCCAGTAACTGCAACACCCGCTCACTACTCGGTATCTGAAACGAATTCCAACGGTCCGTTTGTCGACGCACTGGTATTCAAGGTCATTACACAACCGGACCAGCAGGTTCTGGCACTACAGAATGATCAGATAGACACTATTGGTGACATGGTCAACCCAAGCTTCCTGAATACTCTTATGCAAAATCAGAATATCGAAGTGGCCAACCTTAAGAGAAACGGGTATGGCTCCTTGGTAATCAACTGTGCCAAATATCCACTCAACATTACTGCATTCCGTAGAGCATTTGCGTTTGCTCCAGACAAATATGCAATCTCAGATGATGTCTGGAGCGGTCTTTCTTCCCCGCAGGATAGTGTTGTTCCGGCGATGAATCCCTTTTCAATTGAGAGTCAACTGACCTACACATACTATGAGGCCAACATGGCACTTGGAAACCAACCGCTTCAAAATGCAGGGTTCTTAGGTGTTGATTCGGATGGATATCGAGAAGCACCAGAGGGTTCTGACTTCAGTGTCACGACTGAATGTGCACAGTCATTGCTCATAGCACTCCAGGTGGACCAGATAGCGGCCAATGCTCTATCTGCCTTGGGGGTTGATGGTGGATATAGTCCGGTGGATTTCTATGAGTATCTCAACCAGCTGTATTTCTATGGCGACTTCGACATGGTCTTTCTAGGCTATTCCTTCAGTGACCTTGACGTTGACTGGTTGACTTATGACTACTGTTCTGAATATGCAGATGTGCCGTATTATAACTACCCCAGTTTCAGGAACAGCTCATACGATTCGTGGAGAGAGCAGCTCATTAACTCAACAAGCTTCGAAGACGTGCGTGAAGCGGCCATCGAGATGCAGAGGATACTGGTCTACCAATGCCTGATGGTTCTATGTTATGAGAATACTCTGTTCTCGGCATATCGAACAGACAGATTCGATGGATTCGTAGATGATGTTTCCAGGGGATACCGGGTTGGTGAACCTGCTACGGGGCTCACTTGAAGGAGTTTCTTGGAGGACCGAATGGAGGCGTGCTGCGAACAAGTCTCTCATTGGATATCGATTCGTTTAACTTCATGGTGTCTTCTTCTGCAAGCTCAGCTAGTGTCAATAGTGAGCTCTGGGATAGTCTGATACGTATGGGTCCAGACGGCAAAGATGTCCCGTGGTTGACCCAGTCATACTCAATACAAACCCATGCGGATAATCCATCAGTGCCTCTCGGTCATACTCGCTTCACTTTTCAGATAATCCAGAGTGCATCGTGGACAGATGGGCTCCCTATTTCAGCGGAGGATGTGGCGTTCGCCATGAACTATTATAGAAACGCACCTGGCAATCCCTATGGTGTTGACTTCCCTGAGATACTGGCATGTTATGTTCCAACGCCATACTCTGTGGTTATGGAATTCAACTCCGAGTCATATTGGAATCTGCATAACATTGCCTACAAGCCTAACATTCCCAAGCACGTATTTGAGAACATTGGCCTCAATGGCTGGAATACATGGAATCCCAATCCTCCCAGTTCGGAAATGGTGACTTCTGGTCCTTTCCATATTTCAGCACATGTCTCTGGTGAGTTCGTAGAACTAACACGGAATCCGAACTACTTCGGATTTGAATACACGCCATCTCCTACGCCCACTCCAACAGGTCTTTGCACTATTGTCTTTGACTACTCACATGGCCAGTTGAATCAGCAATTTTTTGGCACTATTGATCAAATGCTGATGGATAATCTTAATGCGATGGGCTTTGCAGTCATCCGAGCCAAGGGCGGAATCAATTCAACTATCGTAAACAATGCGGCAGGTTTCATTGCAGGGTCTGTCTACAATACGGGGTACACTGGAAGCGATCTAGATGCCATCGGCGCATCGTACATCTCCAGTCACAAGTTCATGTGGATAGGATATGACTCTGATTATGGAGGCGCAACATACATCAACGATAACATGACCGCAATATTGGAATCTGCTGGGTCGTATGTGTATGGTGAACCGCTCTCGGTCGAGGATGCCACGCTGAATGCAGGGGTGGCATATAGGGTCCTTACTGCTAGTGTGAGTGAAAATCCCTTGTTTGCACGAATCTTGGCAAATATCACGCATGTCCTGATGCACGGTCCCACTTGTCTGTACGGCAGCGTAGATGCGATGGAAGGCAATAATGCCGTTGCATTGGAGTCCGTCAACATTACCAACGTCTATCCACTGCTTTACTATGGAGAGAATGCAACCATAGTCAATGTTGATTTGCAGGAAGGCTACACCCACTCGGATGGGCATGTGGGTTCTTTTGTAATAACCTCCATTGAGCTCTTTGCAGGAGCCTAAAGGACTGGAGTCATCGTTGTTTCTGGTGCCTCGCCATATGGTGGTTATATGCGCATGTGTACAAATTCCTACTATGATGCTAACTTGAGAGGGGTCAGTCTTGTTAGTCAGATGATAGCGTATGGTATGATTCTCTGCTCTATCAGAAACTTCATATCTCCCA
The DNA here is from genome assembly GCA_964413775.1 of uncultured archaeon. Classification (GTDB taxonomy): domain Archaea; phylum Asgardarchaeota; class Thorarchaeia; order Thorarchaeales; family Thorarchaeaceae; genus MP5-2226. The sequence goes on along the minus strand of CAYPUO010000417.1, from coordinate 455 downwards.
TCATATTTGGCCCGGCAGACCTCACTTATAACGAAGGTACAACCGGTCATTCCATCAATTGGCAGATAATGGATACCAATCCCGACTCCTATCTAGTCTACAGGAATGGAATCCAGTGTTCACAAGACCAATGGACGTCGCAGTTTGAGAATATATCTCTAAATGTGGACTCGCTTCCCCTTGGCATATGCAACTTCACATTGTTGCAAAGGACACGGAAGGCAACAATGCAACGGACTCTGTCTTTGTTAGATTAGTTCATGCGGAGTCGCCGACAGTTAATACTCCGGAGGACATTGAATATACTTATGGAGAAACTGATAATTGAATCCACTGGACTCCAGAGGACCTAAATCCAGCAAGCTACAAGATCTATAGGAATAACACATTAATCAAATCCAGCCTATTGAACTCCAGTTCTGAGGTCGTAAACGCGAATGTTGATGGTCTTGCAC
>CAYPUO010000416.1:0-3823 GCA_964413775.1 uncultured archaeon | reverse complement strand
CACAGGGGGCCCATCGCATCACCATACGAACACATCCAGAAACGGATAGACTACCTGAAAGAAACACACGAGAAAGTCAGAGAGATGCATGACGAGGGCCTTGATTTCTCCCAGATGATGGAACGCTTAGGGCTGACTCCGCCTTGGTTCATGGATATGACAAAGACTAGGTATAGCATAGATTTCTTCCTGAAATCGCTTATTGAGGATACTCCATAAGCGTGACTATCGTCCCTTTTTCGACCTACGGGGTCTGTGGCGATCTGAAAATGTACGAGTTGCCTTTTCGTGTTCCCTTTGTGCTCGGTCAGCCTTCTTCGCCTTGGAGCAGTTTATCCGTGCTGCTCGACCTAGCTCTGTAACGCGGGAGGACTCTTTGTCCTTCCCTGCTTTTTTGAAGAGTTTTCTGGACTTCTCCCATGAGTCTGCAGCACTGCAGAAATCCTGCAGCCGCATATAGACAAGTGCAAGGGCATCGAACGCCTCTGCATCGTGTTTCTCTAGCTGGACATACTTCTCCCAAGCGTCTCGTGAGAGTATCCATTCTTCGAGCTCCATTGAAACTAAGGCCATACTGCGGTATGCCCGAGAGTTCTTTCGATCACGAATGGAAGCTCGCCTAAAGTGCCTGATTGCCTCCTTCAGGTCACCAGATTTGTACTCCACCATCCCCATCGTATTCTCGACTTGTGCGTCCTCGGGGCTGATCTTGGCTGCCCGCTCAAGCGCTTTCATCGCGGATTTATTCTTGCCAGCCCGGATATTCACATCACCAAGAACCCTCCATGTCTCAATCTCATCAGGAGCCAGCTCACATGCAGTTTCTGCAGATTTAATCGCTTCATGCCAGTTCTTTAGCATTGAAAGAGATATCGCACGATGAACGAAGGCAGGAACGCTCTTGGAATCAATAGCAAGTACCTTGTCATATGCGGCAGTCGCCAGCTTGAACTTCCCTGCCTCAAGATAGATATCACCCATCCTCATCCAAGCTTGCCACTCGTCTGGCGCTTGCTTGGTAATCAATTTCAAGCATTTGAGCTCCTCAGGTAGTCGACTGAGTGCACGCAGTGCTACTGCCTTGTCGCGAAGGGCACTAAGGTCGCCAGGCTTTAGCCTGAGGGCTGTATCAAAGGACTTCAATGCCTCAGGAGCCTTGTCAGCCCCCAGGGCGAGCAGTACCCTTCCCTTGTTTGAATGGGCCGAAGGGAGATCTGAGTTCAGTCTTATTGCTTTATTCAGTGCACGAAGAGCTGGACCAAAATTGCCCATGGTTGCAAGAAGCACACCCTTACTATTCCAGCCCATAGCATCCTCGGGATTCTCTTCGAGATAGGCTTCGACCTCTTTCAGTGATTCTTCTGGAGTGCTCATAGCAACCACATCTTTGATAGTTCGAGGCTCATTCAAAAGGCTTCACATGTGTGACGCAGCACCTGTAGAAGATGTGAGAATACCGTGCATTAGCGCTCAAAGCATCGGCAACGCCACCTATGCTAAAGTCTAAAGAGCAGGAAAGACTCTCGTGACATGGTGCTAGAAATGCCTGACAGGGTTGACACACTCATCTTCGACTTAGGAGGAACGTTATACAAACCCCTTGAGGATCTGGTAGATGTAGCCAGAACGCACCTGGTTGAAGCAGGTATCAAAGAGTGCGAGTATCGCACGAAGGAGGAGATTGAGGCAGCCCTTGATTGGCACAGGAATGACTGGCTTGTCAACTATATGCTTGAGAACAATGTTGAGCCGCATTGGGAGCCCACACGTGATCTCTGGATAGAGTATGACCGAAAGCTGCTAGAAGTCCTCTGTATCAATGGTGACCTGGACAAGCTTGCGACGGCGTACCAGAGCAAGTGGGATGAATATCTCGATAGGGTCAAACCGAAGTTGGTCGACGGCTGCAGAGAGGGACTCGAGAGGCTGCACTCGCTCGGATACAAGCTTGGTATTGCATCCAATCGATTCGGAGACCCCACGAAGTACCTTGTGGAAGATGGCATTGCGGACTTGTGTGGTGCGGTGGAGTATACTGCTGTTCCAGGATATACAAAACCATCGCCGTACTTGCTCCTAGAAGTGGCAAGGCAGCTAGGTTCAAATCCGATGAGATGCCTCTATGTCGGTAACCTTGTAAACGATGATGTCATCGCGGCACGAAGGGCAAGCATGCAGCCGGTGATATTGGTCTGGTGCAATCCGGAACAGCGGGAGCTTGTCCCTGATGATACTTGGCTCATCGAGCATATTGATGACCTAGAAGGAAAACTGAAGGAAATCTAGTGAATGGATATCTTCATTACGTAGAGGCAGCACCATCGAAACATTGATACCATAAGCGTGAGTGCCAATGAAAAGACCTCTTCGTGTGAAGGCAATACTGTTCTTCTTCATGGTCTCCTTTGCAGTACTGCCGATAACTGCATCGGCAAACTCGCTCACATGGGGAGTACAGGTTGGCGATGAGTTCAGCTATGCGCTCCAGAGAAAGCTAATGGATGAGTCGTATGCGCCGCTGATGCCCCCGTGGATGAGTTTTGTGTTGAAGCTTGATGAGGGAGATGTATTCACTGCAACAGTCACCGGACTGGACAATATTTCTGAAACAGTCACTTCTGCGCAGGACATGCCATTCTCACATGTCTGGCTGTCAATGGATAATGGTACGACAAACATCAAGGCTGATGCCTCACAGTTCGTGGTTCCCATTGGTGACTGGGACCTCCAGACCACACTGCTCAATATCTCCGACCTCCCTGATGTAACCATGGTGAACACAGACACCGAGTGGGGCATATCTGAAGACTCATCCTTTGTTGGAGGTTCAACGACATACACATACTTGTATGAGTGGAGGTACGGAAAGGCCAATGGAACGCTCGACTATGCTCGCTACAGGCTCTCCACCTATAGCGGAGATCTCATCGATGTCATCATCTCGAAGTGGTCAGAAGGCGACCCAACGGTCTTGCTTCCCGAGATCCAACCAGCCACAATACTCATCATAGCCACGGCAGGAGCAATGGGCGTAATTGTCGCTTTCCTTGTCTACAGATGGGTCAAGACACCCAGAGGGCTGGCTGCAGAACTGGGGAAGTGATAGGATGAAGCCACCGGAGGATGAAGTCGCAGAAGTAGACTGGAAAGGAGAGAGCCCATCGGTCACTCTCACAGTCGGACAAGTATTCAGATGCCCCTTTCATCGTCACGACTCAGTTGGAGAAGATGCCGAGTTCGAGATAGGCGACACTGACATTGTAGTCCATGATGATACTCACTCAGAGTATATCCATCCTGAGAACATGAAGAAACCGGGATGGACTGGCGGCGACTCTGAGAGAGTGTACTGGCAGTTTAGAGCAGTGGGCAAAGGCTCAACCACTCTGACAATACGTGTCCTGTTCAGATTTGATGTCGAGAGCGAGCATGTCGTTAGTGTGACTGTCACTTGACCTTGCGAGCGGCCCACACAAATGTATAGCCAGCAGCGTAATCCAGTTCTTCATGGCTCTCAAGTGCTAAGCGAAGACGATTGAGCCCTGTTACATACTCTTGATCAGAAATCTTGTGTAACATAGAGTAGCCGTTTCCCGAAACCTGGACAGACCCGGACATCAACATCCGGGATTGCTGTTCGGCTCCTGTCTCATTGAGGCTGCTCCGTGTGGTCCTGAAGAGTCCACAATAAGTCTTACAGCCTCTCCACACGCGTTTTCAGTCTCCGGCAAACTGACGGCGACCAGATTGCGTGCTGCGTTGAGGTCCCTGTCCATCCTCATACCGCACGCTTCACAGTGATACTCCCTCTCTGAGAGTGAGA
>CAYPUO010000415.1:0-3829 GCA_964413775.1 uncultured archaeon | reverse complement strand
ACTCTGGCAACACTGTCCGCCAAGCAGCATGCCTGCTTCTGAAGGACGGCCTAACCAAGATGTTCGCGATGACTGGTACTGATATGCCATCAGGCCATAGTGTGACGGTTAACGTAGAGGCACTTGAGTGGGCCAACTACCTGTACCATGTCCAGCACAGACAGCTACCCATCTTCTTCCTAGGATGGGCACCTGACTTCGCAGACCCGGATGACTACATTAGTCCATTCGTGAAGACAACTGGGGCCTTCCCATACTACATTGGTCTCGCGGGCGCTGCTGGATGGAACGGAACTCAGGTCGACAGCATGATCACCCAGGCAGCTCAGTCACAAGACCCGGACACACGTTTGAATCTCTACAATCAGATTCAGACTGCCATTGTCGACCAGGTTGCATATCTCTGGTGCTATCAGGCCACAACCTTCCACGTAGAGTTCCACACGATGAATGGATACGTGTTCAACCCAATGCACGATCCGTACTTCTATAACTACTGGAAGACTTCCTAGGTAGAGCTTGCAGAATTAGTATAAGCAGAGGGTTAGCCCTCTGCAAACTCTCTTTTTTTGTAAATGTTTGGAGTAATCTGAAACGCACATATCTAATTAGTTAATTACTCAGTTGGGTAACTTTATAGCAGTCACTATCTGACAGGACCCATGAAGGTGAGTTCGCCGGATGCAGATTGGCGAAGAGCGAAAGAACTTCTCAACGATGAGCGCAAAGGAGATGTTCTCTATATGGTGGCATGAGAAATGGATCCGATGTTTAGTCATTTCCCTATCACCAATCGGGTTTGTTGATGCCACCTATACGGTGATGCTGTATCTCGCTCACGGTGCAGATTATGAGTATAATCCGATTGTAAGAGCCGCGCTCATATCGGGCTTTTGGCCAGTTTGGTTTATGATTGATGTCCTTTCCTTCTCGCTGTTTGCAATGATTGCTGGTTCATACTACTTGCATACACGTTCCAAGATTTTCGGAGTGCATACTGGATGGTTGGCTGCCTTAGTGGCGCTTCGTGTAGGCGCAGCAGTGTACAACATTCTCTTGTTCTACAGCCCACTCATCCTCAGTGTAGTATCAATACCAGCTATCGGCGGCCTGACTGCAGCAGTGATTATATACATACTAGTTGGTGGTCTATTGAGTAAGTCGGATGATGTTTCGGTAGCCGGTTTTAAGGCGTATATTAGGGCTAAATATGACAGGATTGAAGATAGACTTCTTATGCGAGGACTAAAACCAAATGATAAACAGGTCGAGCCTGTTTCTCAGCCTGTCAGTCAGGATGAGTTCAAGACCTCCAGAGTGTGGTATCTGAAGAGAGCTGGATATCTGGCCCTCGTTATAGTCGTCTTTGTCTCTGTACCGTATATCCTTCAACTCATAACTGAAATCACTGGGCTTTCAAGCTGGGCTAGTACCTACGGGCCATTTTTCTTCTTCAATGTGACCTCAGGAAGAGGGTTTATGCTAGGTTTTGTTGCGATACTGGTTATGCTCGCCCTGACAATGTACTTCATTCTAAAGGCATTCAGCTCTGAAGAAGAGGCATAGTACTTAGAAGGCAAGCAGAGTGAGTATCCTGAAGCTTTAAGCATGCTATGTGCAAAGGAACAGACCAAAGCGAAGGCCAAATACGCCTACACTTCAACCTGCTACTTCGCACCCATCGTGAGAGCCATGATTGCCTTCTGGACATGGAGCCTGTTCTCGGCGACATCATAGACAATGGACCTTGGGCCATCACATACCTCGTCAGTGACCTCAGCATTTCTATCCACTGGACCGCAGTGCGTGAAGAAAGCGTTGTCTGTCTTCGCCATCCATTCCTTTGTAGTTATCCAGTCATCATGCTTTGCGGCCAGCTCAATCTCCTTTTTCTTCGCCTTTTCAATCCCCACCTTAGTCATACTATCATAGAAACCGGCAGTCATCCAATTGCGAGAATAGACGAAATTTGCCCCTTCATATGCTTCTTCCAAGTCGTGAATAATCTCAAAATTGCTGTCAGCGGCTGCAGCGTTTTCCTCACACATCTTGACGACAGCTGGATCTAAATCATAACCAGGTGGATAAGCAAGGGTGACATCCATCCCAAGTCGCGTATTAATCAGAATGCTCTCTTGGACGGAACACCAGGACCTGACGAGTGCGCCTTTCCCCCAGACTTGCACGAATTTCTTGCCCTTGAGGTTCTTGCCGCCATGCATCCGATACCCCATGACATCTGCGAAACCCTGACAGGGATGATATTTGTCATGAGCCATACTTACTATGGGAACACTGGCATGTCTTGCATATTCTTCAAGAAGCTCGTGCCCTTGACCATAGTGGTTGACAGCAGTCTCAAGTATACGAATTCCAATGCCAACAGCATACCTACTCATGACTTGTGCGGCATCAGCAACAGTCTCTCCGGCGCTCTTTGCGCTCTTGAGCCGCATTGATGATGGTTCAAGAAACTGTGCGTGCCCACCAAGCTCCGTTGCTGCCGCCTCAAAGGACTGACGGGTTCTGACAGAGGGATTATAGAAGAACATGAAGAATGTCCTTCTATCAAGGCAGTTGTTCAGCGGATGATCATAACGATTAGCTTTGAACTCGAAAGCCAAATCAAGTACCTTTTCAAGTTCTTCAACAGACCAGTCCTGAGTGCAGAGCAAGTCACGACCATACAAAGAATTCATTTAAATCGCCGAAGCAAAACGTGCAGACTAGGTTTTAGTTCTATCGGAAACACGTACAGTGAATGATAATAGTTGTGGTGTCTGGACAATGTACCCACGAATTCGAAGGGCGGACAACAGGGAATGACAACTGCACATGAGGATTTGAAGACGGTTCATGCATCTATAGCCGTTTTCATTCTCGTAGTAACTGCTGATATAGTCCTTGTCGTAACCGGGATCTCAAGCGTCATGCTAGAACCCAATACCATGTCGTTGCCCCTATTCATTCTGTTCGCCGTAGAAGCAGTGTTTTGTGGCATGGTAATTGCATACTCATTAGGCGCATTCAGGCTCGAAAAGAGATATCGTGATCTGGTTATCCTGCTAATGGCTGCAAACATGCTTCTCTCAGGACTCCTCTACGTGATTACGAATGCCTCAGTGGCATCAATATAGACGTTTGCAAGCAGAGACAGGAATAGAACACTTGTTGCATCCTTCAGCCCAGTTCTGGCACCCTTTGCATTGTTCGGGCCCGTAACAAATCGAGAAACTGCTTCATCAAAATAGACTTTCGGCGCGCTCTTGTGGGGAGGCGTAACTGTGCCGTGTCTTGACATCCTACTATTCTTGAGCCAAAAGCCCATCTTTGTTACAACCCCGGAGGGAATGGGTCTATTGGCCCTCGGTCCGATTTCTATCCTAATCCTCATTCTCCTGATTCCAACAATGGTCAATGCAATCGTTAAATATGCTAGAGCTTGGCTCAGAGAAAGAAATGAACTTGACCTAGCCACAGGACTTGCAATGTCCCTCTGGATGTTCAGTCTTTTTCTCTTCGTCCTTCAATCCAATCCCCTACAGCTCATGAAGATTATCTGGTACTCCACATTCATCATTGAATCCTTCCTGATTGCTTCAGTTGCTATATCATTCGCAGTTGTAGAACCCCGGCAGATGCTAACATCGTTGGTCGCTCAACGCACAGAGGACTCAGTCAGTCCAAAACAGAGAGTGAGTTCTATCTGAATCTATGGGGACACAAGATTGGAAACATCCTGCAAGGAATGATGACATACCTCGAACTTCTGTTGGCAAGAAACAACGATGCACAGCAGATAGAGAATCTAACTGAAATTCCGCTTGAT
>CAYPUO010000414.1:0-3830 GCA_964413775.1 uncultured archaeon | reverse complement strand
TCTCTTTGATCTTGCTACGTTTTGTGTCAGCCTTTAGTGAAGTGTGGTCAATCATCTCGGCAAGCTTTTCAACTGTAAGGTCCAATATGAGCAGCTCCAGATGACTGGTTGACCTTCTAGCGCTATTAACCCCTTCGGATTACAACAATCACTAGGTATCGCCCACCAAGATAGCTACGGATATCATCGAGGACTTCCTCTTGGAACTGTACACTATCGGGCATTAGGATGTAGGCTCAAGCTTTCCCGGACCAGTTCTCAGCCATGATTTTAGAAAGGTACAGCGTGGTGTCTTCTTCGCTGTCCTAGAACACCCACAACTGCTACGACTGCCACGATGGCTATGAGCCCTGAATATGGAGAGAAAATCATCTGATGGCTCACATTCTCGGTCATCGGTGGCGGAGTCCAGTCTGGGTCTATAGGGGCCCACCCATCCATGTCAATCGTGACCACAGAGCCTTTCACTACCAATACCCAAATATCCGGCATATCAATGATGAAAGACGTTGACCAGCTATCACTAGACCGCGTAAAGTTGACTCCGATAGTTGTTACTCCAAGAGCCTTAGAAACACCATTGGCAAAGCACAATTCTAGGTTCTCGTACTGAAGGATGAGACCTATCTCTGTTAACTGCGAGATATTTTCATCGCGGATTGGACCTGCGTATGATGCTTCTAATGAGCCAATGCTCCAAGCTGGCTGAGGATAGCCATTAACACTTGGATGTGACGAGCCGCCTGATGTCGATCTATTCATTATCGCAACACTTCCAGCGTAGGCAAACCGATACTCTCCTCGTCCTGTATAATCCAGTCCTGATACCGGCACTGTATCGTTCCCGTCAATGACAGAAAGAAAATACTGAACGAAACCGAAAGCAACTCCGTCCAGATCGCTAGTGAAGTTGAATCCGATTGTTGCATTCACAGTTGTCCCTGCAATGCGGTCTCTGAGCATAATGGTTATGTTTGCCGCGGGTAGAAACACCTGTTCGATACGGGGCAATGAGGCCGGTCCCCCGTGACACAAAGCGTCTGCAGTGGCTTCAGGGACATATGCATTTGTTGGCAAGCTCAAGAAGGTACACGTACAGCAGAGAAGAGCAATTAGTCCAACACTCATTACCCGTCCTACATAACCTAAGCTCATTTACACACTCTGAGGCAATCACCTCATGAGTCCTATTAAGGTATTCTAATCTGATAAGTTCAATAACGGTTAGCACTCTATAGTTGTCAATACCTATGGATTGCTGCAGATCCTAGACTATCGCCCGCCGAGATAGCTACGGATATCATCGAGGACTTCTTTCTGGAGCCGTACAACATCATGAATCTCTAGTTCTTCGGCATCGTTCACAACTGAGTTGAGCTGTACAACTGTGCCAATGTTCTCGATCTTTGAGAAGTCAACAGGAAACTCGACCTCAGCACCCTTTACAATGAGCTCTGTCCGCGTTGGATGAAGTGCGATTCTGATACTTCTGACAATACCAATCCTGCGTGCTCGACTATCGAGTACTTCCTTGCCTAGAATTCTACCGGGCATACTTAATTCATAAAGTTCAGCTTCGATGCTAGGCATGTCATCTTTGTCTGCCATATCTTACAGCTCCAGTTCCTTGGTGTACAGGAGCTTTTTTACAGTGTGTAATACCACAAGATAATGAAAACGTACGCAGAGTGAAAACGAAAGTGAAGAGCGATGCCGAGAGTGTTGAGTGGCCGTTGATACGAAAGGACGTAGTGGACCACAGAGACTATCAGGTCAATCTAGCAGGAATTGCAGCTAAGAGAAGCACTCTCATAGTACTGAGTACAGGACTTGGAAAGACTATAATCGCTGCACTAGTTGCAGCCAAGAGGCTGAATGACTTACCAGAGTCCAAGATTCTTTTCCTAGCCCCATCACGACCCCTAGTTGACCAACAGGCGAGATACTTGAGAAGGCTCCTCGACCTTGATGCGGATCAGGTCGTTTGTCTAACTGGCAATGATGGCCCTGAGGGAAGGAAAGAGGCTTGGGGTGTATCACGGGTGTTTGTAATGACACCTCAGGCTCTCCAGAACGACCTCATCCAGCGAAGTTATGACCTCTCAGATGTGTCGTTGGTAGTCTATGATGAGGCACATCGTGGCGTTGGTGACTATGCGTACACCTTCATTGCCGAGCTATATGAGAAGCAGGCATCGCACCCTCTGTCGCTGGGGCTCACTGCCTCCCCAGGACACAAGGCAGAAGATATCAAGATGGTGTGTGAGAACCTTAGACTCGAACATGTGGAGGTCAGGACTGAGCGAGACCCAGATGTTCGCAGATACATTATATCTGTTGAAACTTATGTGCAGTACATCAAACTACCATCAGAAATAGAAGCTCTCCGCGATATGCTCTATTTGCTTCTTGACGATTACACCAGACCGGTGATTGAACAGGGCTACTCGTTGCCCAATGGCAAACGCCTGAGCAGAAAGGAAATTCTTGCAACTCAGACGAAAGTAAGAAAGGAGATTGGCTCACACACGAAACCGCCTGCAAAGCTATTCTATCTCATCAAGAACCTCACTGCTGCCCTCAGGATTGTACATCTTATCGAGTTCCTAGGGACCCAAGGGCTAGCACCCACGCAGCGATATATTGAGGGGATGTACGAGGAGATACGAAATAAGAAGAGCTCCAAAGGCGTGAAAGACCTAGTATCAAGACCAGAGTTCAACCAGTTTGAAAGCCTCCTACATGCTCTTGTGGATAAAGGATACAAGCATCCAAAGGCTGATGCACTGGTGGAACTGGTCAGCGATCAGCTCTCAGTGGACCTTGACTCACGGATCCTCATCTTCACACGCTTTAGAGATACTGCAGCGGAAGTAGCAGAAGCGCTGGACGAGCTTGACGATGTGCGGATAAGCCGCTTCGTGGGGCAGAGCTCACGAGGACTCGACAAGGGGTTCAGTCAGAAGAAGCAAATCGAAGTGCTGGACGGCTTTCGGAGCAATGAGTTTAATGTCTTAGTAGCCACTCAGGTTGGAGAGGAAGGCCTTGATATCCCAGAATGCAATCTTGTCGTGTTTTATGACTGTGTGCCATCAATAGTTCCCTTTATCCAGCGAAAGGGCAGGACAGGCAGGCAGTCACCTGGGCGTGTAGTGATTTTTGTTGCAAAGGGGACTCACGATGAGTTCTACTACTGGAGCGTGATCAGCAAGTTGAAGAAGATGCCATCTGCGCTAAGAGAGGCTGAAGAGAAGTCAGACGAAAAGCAGGCTAGTCTTGATGAGTTCGTCAGGGAGGGACAGGAAACGGCACCTTCAGAGGACCCCCCCTTCAAGTCAAAGGGGCAAGGTGATAAGGTCAGGATTATCATTGACTCAAGGGAACTGCCAACAAGTGTAGCCCGAGAACTGACTCGGCTGGATGTTATTCTCTCTGGGGAGAGCCTTGAAATCGGGGACTACATTGCCTCAGAGGATGTTGCCATTGAAAGGAAGGAGTCAAGCGATTTCATCCAGTCGCTGATTGATGGGCGTCTCTTTGTCCAACTCAGTGCTTTGCGCTCTGCCTATCGGCGCCCTGTCCTAATCATTGAGGGCGAACAACTAATCGGCCTTAGGGCGGTTAATCCTGCTTCTATCTATGGAGCACTCGCATCCATTGCTATCAGAATACAGGTGCCTATTATCTGGACGAGGAATGCAGAAGAAACAGCCAATGTCATCTTTCGTATCGGCCATCTGGAGCAAGTAGACTCGAAGAAACCCTTACGCACCCGGACAGGAGAAGCAAAAGGTTCTGATGCGCAAGCTCTTGAGTACATTCTTTCTGGC
>CAYPUO010000413.1:0-3832 GCA_964413775.1 uncultured archaeon | reverse complement strand
GACAATCCAAGAAAGCTCAACAGGATATGTCAGTCTTGACTATCTAACAATCTCGGACTCTACAGGTGTCTATATCTCGTGTGACACGACATCCGGATGGACAAGTAGTTCTTCGACATTGAGTGTCAGCGATAATGGAGTAGTCATATCCACTGAGTACGAATGGAGTGCGTCATATGTACTTCCATCTCCTGTGGATGTAAGCATCTATCAAACACTTGCTATGGATTATCTTGTTGATAGTAATGCCCTTGGGGTTATCACGGTAGACGTTAATGGAAAGGACTCTATCGGTGGAACAATCTATGGACCACCAGCACTCTCCTGTCTGATAATGGATGGAGATACACATACGCTCTACATCGACCTGCATGCAGGATTTGGCAATGACTACTTTGACACTCTGATATTCGACGGCACAAGCTACGGTTACAATGTCACAGTATCCTCAATTCGCATCTTTGCTCGGCTCGACTCATGGACTGATGTGAAGCCATCTGTCAATGGGCATGTGACTGCCGCTGTCGAGTCCGGTTTCGTTAGGTTAGAGGGATGGTCCAACTCGCCGAGTGATGGATTTGGTATCGAACAGAGCATCAGTATATCATTGTCAGCCGCACCCTACGTTAATATAGAGTATAGGACAATTGACACCGCAGACATTGTACTTGATCTCTATGTCATTGTGAATGGGACAAAGGCAACATGTCCATTACCAGCATCTCCCTACACCAGGAATGTGATATTCGATATCAGGAGCGTTCCTGCATTGAAGCCTATAGATGAAAATGATGTTATCAGTGAGGTTGGTATTACACTTAATTGGACATCTGAATCAGATGGAGTGGTATGGGGCGAAATATCCAGACTCGAATTATTGGCATCCCCATCTGCTTCCCCGCACATTGTTGGCACACCATTCTTCTCGACGTCTGGTGCCTTGCTACCCAACGATTACACTGGCACAATGACAATTGAACCCTATGGATTCAGCATTGCACAGGCAACAAATGCGTCCATAGTCTTTGATGACATCAATGCTCCTCTTACGAAGATCACTGAACTTGCAGCATCAGTCAAGACTAATGCAGACCTTCACCTAATACTGTGCGGCCTGTACAATAACCAGACATCAACGCCAGTCGACTACGAGATTCCAGTCACATCAGGCTGGAACGATCTCGAGCTTAATGTGAGTGAAATAGCATCGAACTTGGATACCATAACATCAATCGAGTTCTGGTCCGATGGAACCAATCCTGAAATAGGTGTCGATTATCTATGGTTTGGTGACAATGAATTAACCATTGAGTCAGGCGCCAATTACTTCGAGATTTCTTCGATAGGTCTTGACGTCTACGACATACAATCGTTCACAATTGCTAACAATAGTGTGAACGTGAGTTGTACTAGTGTGTTAGGTGATACAAGCACTGCCAAGCTCAACATGTTTGTTGGCACGGGCGGTTTTTCCGGAGATGGTCCAGCGTATGAGAGTGTCAGGTTCCTTGAAGATGGTGTGCCAAGCAGTATTGAATACAGCCCATCTCCTAGCCTGTCAGTCTACGCAGATGGACATGACATGAACTTATACGTAAGCACAGATACTGCAACATTCATAGTAGGTGAGAGTAATAGTACAGTAATGCTCGATGATATAGACGTGCCGAGCTACGACAGTGACAGAATTGAGATTGATATGCACGGATGGTATGGTAATGTGTCTATCAACCGAACATATGTGGTCACATGTACTGGAATGATTTCATGGACGACATATTATGGAAGTGGCAATGGCACGATTGAGAATATCTCTGTCTGGCAGAGTCTTGACAATACAATGAATGAACCTGAATACTTGAACAGAATTGAAGCAACTGGTGATATTGCTGCTAGCGGATTCACCAAAACACAAGTGTCTGATCTAACTGAAGGTCGGTATGCGGTCAATCTTCAATATGACTCACTAGATGCTTGGGGATATGCGACGCTTGCATCCGGCATATCTGTATCTGAGCAAGACTTGAGTGTTGGATTCATTCATCTGAGTATTTCCCCACTCCTGAATGCAGGTGGCGGAACAATGCTTGATGGCTCTGTGTTTAAACTCAGATTCACTTTGAATAATGGTAGCTATGTATATTTGATGTCATACGATGGCGATGACACACTAGAGATGTATGAAGACCTAGTTGGTGATGAACTTAATCAGATCTACATCACAGCAGACAAGCTCACAGCTCCACTAGGAAGTGCCAACATTACTGCAGTCGTTCTAATGATGTATAACCAGCATTACAAACCGCGGGCCACAGTTGATGACTTGTACTCTGCAGAGGATTATTCAGCGGTATTGATGACCTTCTATGGACTGTGGTAAAAGAAAGCAGTAGTACATACTATGATTACTTCGTACCCGGTCAATTATACACCGACAATGAAGGAGTAGGCATGCACAAGCTAGACTCTGATTCAGGAATCATGGTATATGGTTCCAATATTGAGACGGTTAATGGTACGTTTACCACAGGCAGCACAATAACACTTGGAACACCTAGAAGTGTATCTGGTTCGCTGTATGCAGGCACCTTCATTGAAGAACCAGACTCATTGCTTGGAATGCCTGTAGATGGTACTTCAAGCCTTGATATTGTTGAAGAGAGCAATCTCAAATACATGGCTAAGGTCACGGGCACCTTTGGTGCAAATATGACAGTTACACTATACTACGGAGACGATACCCCCTCATCCACATCGATAACGATAAGTGGCCTTTCAGGGACAAACACAGACAATACAAAATACTTGAACCTGACCAGGGACGAAGACACGTTGGTTTCTGTCAATATTGCCTTAGTCCTGATGGAAATATCGATACCTGATAACGTTCAGATGTACCGTTTCACTATTGATAGTGGTATAGCCGATGTACACTTGATGCGCACGAATCCAGTTGCACCTTTGCTGTCATATATGAAGCTTGACCGTCAATCGAGTTCTCCGGACCAGTCTAGAGGTGGCGTTGATGGTCAGGGATATGTCACGAGTTGGATTGCAAGCCCAAGAGATGCCATGGATAGGTCTTTGAGGGTTACCGATGGCATTGCTGCAAGGAGTGCACTATATCGTTCTACTGGTATAAGCAGCTCGAACTTTACAGTCAGCTTCTATATGGCAATGGACTTTGATGTTGATACATATGTTGGAGATGAACTACCAGCACCAACGCAGAACCCGTATTTGGGCTGGAACTATCACTACAGTGGCAATACAACAGTTCTTGAACTGATTGATAGCAGTGCCATACCTAATGACAGGGGGCTTGATGTAAGAGTATGGCGTCAATATGGATGGCAATGGAATTGGATGGGACCGGATGGCGATGGATATTACACTGTTAGTCCAAGTCACCCGGTGTACAAAGAGGCTGACTCGTATGAGATGAAAATCGTAAAGTATTGGTGGAATTCCTTTGAGCAGTTGAAGTCGGACGAAAAATGCATCGCGACATACGGAATGGGCACTTCGTTCTTTGATAATATCTGGTACGAATGGATGGTTGACCTCGGCGCACAGACAATAGAGTTTTCTCAGGTGAATGATGACTCCACGCATATAGCACCTACGTACAAATTCGCAATGTCTGAATCTCATCAGATGGATCATCTTACACAGGTTGGCTTTGTCGAAGACTCCTATGGCGCTTCTGGCGGAATTGGATACTATGTTGACGATCTCCGCGTCATGACGTTGAATGGTACCAAGAGTATAACTCGTGAGGACTTCTCATATGGCGACCTTACAGAGATGACTGATACAATCGGAACAGGAT
>CAYPUO010000412.1:0-3834 GCA_964413775.1 uncultured archaeon | reverse complement strand
CATAGACACCACCTACTGATACTACCGAGGGGTCAATTCCAGGCCCATCCCCGAAGCAAGAGAGAACTCTCTTGCTCTTCCGGTAAAAAGCCTTCAGCGCTACCTAGCTGCGCCACGAGCCCCATATACTTGCTACCACCAACCAGTTATCTTCTTTGAGGACTTACATGGGGAGATGTGGATGAATGTATAATATGACAACGATGGCATTGCATGTCTGGGAAGCGGTTATGCTGAGCAACCGAACTCCATTTGGTGAAAATAAAAGGTTTTGGGTAAAACAAAGTATAGGAAATGCACTAAACAGGGCACTGCGGCATTTGAACGGAGAAGCATAGTGCATCGTGTGGTAAAAAGCATTTTGTTGGTAGAATAAGGGTTGATTGAGCATGTGAACATGGTGGTTCGGCCAGTCCCTTTATTACATGTCACAATGGTTCTGTTTCTCTGTTGCTTCAATATTCACCTTCCCCCGTCGCCGAAAACACGAAAGTATCATCTATCTCAGACAATGGTTTTATTAATGGCTATCCTTTCAGCTCATCCTGCGGACTCAATGCGATCTTTCAGCATTGGTGATGAGAGATCCAATCAGCTGTAAGCCAACTTGATGAGCCCTTTTCTCAGCGTCTTCTGCCTCCTTCTCTCTACCTTGAGCCTTCAGAATCAAGCTCAGAGTTATCCATCCATCAAGATAGACTGATGACTTTTGAAGAGCGCGTCTGACTAGCTCTTCGCCCTCAACAAGATTGCCCATGGCTGCATAGGCACGGCCTAGTCTAACCATAGATTGCAAGTCCTTCGGGCGGAGTTCGATGGTCAGTTTGAGGTGTCTAATGGCATCCTCTATCATCTCCTCATCAAGCTCTAGTCTGCCAAGGCGTGCGGATGTTTCGGGATTCTGGGGGTTGATATTGAATGCCTCTTCCAATGCTTCAATGGCCTCAAGTCCCCTTCTTTGCTCCTCTTTGAGAACTCCGAGCAACAACCAAGTGTTCTCATCATTTGGACTAGATTCAATCAGTCGATGGATGTATTCCTCAGCTTCGGTCTCCATACCCCGATTAAGATAATACTGGACTAGGAGCTGGAGTGCCTGTATGTTGTTTGGATCGGTTGATAGGACTTGCTGAATATCTTTCGCAGCATCATCAAGTCTGCCAAGGATCATATTGACCGCAGCTAGGACAGTCCGTGTTTTGTCATCCCTTTTGTTTATCTCAAGGACTCTTGAGTAGCAGTCAGCAGCCTTCTCCAGTCTTCCGCTCTGCCGCAGTTCAATGGCCAGGTTCTTCAAGACTATGACGTTTTCATCATCGTACTCCAATGCTCTTAGGCATGCAGCTATTGCCATCCGTCTGTTTCCATTTTCGGAGAAATCATATGCAATGGCACCTAGTCCTAGGCAAGTATGGATATTCATTGATGAAAGTCTTGAGGCATTGTAATGACTCTGGGGTTCATTCTCTGTTTCAGATAGACCTCTCAGCGCTGCCAAGAACTCCTCGTCACTCACTTCGAGACTTTCTTCCTCTGTAATCTTAAGCTCTCGGACAACATACGCATTTTCCTTAGTAGTATGTTCGAGTTTTACTGTCACCTGTGAGTTCACTGGAGGAATCGGGCCCTTCGACTTACTGCCGTACTCTACCGGGATAATCGTTCCATCATCTAGCTCAATATGGATAATGCCATACTTCCCCGTTCCTCCAGGTGCATGCATGAAACTCAACTCAATGGATGAAACCTTTCCTGAAATTCTCGCCCGAACTTCGTGATTCATCGACTGCGAAGCTCCTTCAGACTTCTCATCAAAGCCAGAGCATCAGGATGGTTAGGACTTATTGAGAGCATCGTCCGCAACTCAGTTTCAGCAGCATCGTACATTCCTGCGGCCATACATGTAGTCGCCCGGATTTTGTGTGTGATTGGGTCCCGAGGAGATATCTGGACAGCATTCTTGGCATATTCAAGAGCCTGCTTATACTTCTGTTCCTGGCTAAGGACTATTGCCATAAGCCCCACCACCTGTCCATTATCAGGAGCAATTGCCGCAGCCTTCTTTGCAGTGTCCTCAGCCTCATCAAAATGGCCTCTTTCGACACAGACCACAGTATGGAAACGCAATAGTGGAAGATCATCGGGTGTCTTTCGGAGAGCAGCAGACGTAATCTCGTATGCCTCCTTACCCTTATGCAGCTTTATGTACACAATTGCCAGGTCCCTTGCAAGTCGTGGCAAGTCAGGTGATCTATCAAATGCCTCCTTCAACCTCGTTTCAGCTGCTTCGAGTCGACCTCTCACCGAAAGCATGATTCCAGATGCCTGAAGAAGCATGGGATCGTGCGGATGCTTGCGAATGAGCTCGTCAAGCTGAGAAATAGCAAGATGACCTCTGAAACCATTCGGCTCTGAGTAAAATGTCATGAGAAGGCGTCCTGCCCATGCCCTAAGATTATCGGGATCTACATCGGTCGCCTCTCCATATGCAAACATCGCGTCAACAATTCGTCCTTCTTTCATCAGCTCATCCCCTCGCTCAATCATCTGTTGCACGTGGTCCCTGTTCGTGATGGTCGTCTCTTCTTTTTCTCTAGTTACTTCTTGCAAGTCTGTCCCATTGTCAATAGTATCAGACCTAGAAGACTGCAGTAGTCTGCTTCGTTCTACTTCTCTAGTTTCCTCAGGAGACAACAGTGACTTCTCTCCAGATTTCTCTATCTCTCTCCTTAACTTCTTCTTCCAGGTACTACTAGGACGCTTTGTATAAATCAGCATTCCTCCAATAATGATACAGATGCCTAGCAGGACAGGAAGAGCAACTGTGCCTAATGCCATCCATGAGTCTGGCTCAACACGTACTTGAACATCTGACTCATAATCCTGACCAGCCAAGTTAGTCGCAGTAAGCACGATTTGATGAAGGCCGACCGTCATATTCTCAAGTAAGACAGTGATGCTATCACTTGCAAATACTCCTGTAGCTTTGACAGTCCCGTTATCTGCAACAGAATAATTGAATGGATAGTTGCTTTGGATTGGCCATGAGATTGATATTGCATTTGACCCAGGAATCAAAGAGAGATCAGCCACTTTGCCAATCTCAATGTGTGAGACGCCGAAGGCTACTCTGGTGACTGCACTCCACGTTCCACTGACAGATTCGTTCCATGCTCTGACCCTGAAATAGTGCCAGCAGTAGGAACTGGTTGCATATGAATAGGAAAGCTGGGATGTTCTCTGAGACTCGCTAGTCATGAAATTTGAACTGGTCGAAACCTCGATCTCATACTCTAGAGCAGCTCCTAGGTCAGCTGAAGGGGGTAGTATCCAAGAGAGAGTGAGATCTCCGCCTTCTACTCCCAATGGGTGTGCTTGAAATAATGGTGTTGGCAGTGTATTGTGCACCGTCACTGACTCAGTGAGGTCATCTACAGAGTCACCGTTAGTATCTGCCCATCCTGTATGGCGCAGTGTGCCATGATAGCATCCCCATGTAATACAGCCCGAGGATGCAACGCCCTCTAGATTAAGGCAATAGAGCGTGCTCCTGGATCCAACCAGTATCTCAACCACACCGTCTGAATCTATATCCGATATTAGTGGGGCACCCCAGACATCATTTCCAAGATTAATAGACGCCTCTAGAAACCCTGTGGAACTGATGCAATAGAGCGAGTTATCCCAGGACCCAGCAACTATCTCTAAGCTACCGTCGCCGTCGATATCCCCAACAACAGGAGAACTTCGAATATTGCCTCCTGTAGAGAATGCCCAAAGCTCAGTCCCTGCATAGTTTAGACAATGCACTGCTCCGTTATTACTGCCTACAAC
>CAYPUO010000411.1:0-3836 GCA_964413775.1 uncultured archaeon | reverse complement strand
TCCGCCGACTCACTCAAGACAGGAGCTGAATCTTCACTATAGTTACATCAGTCCGTTTGCCGCAGTATAATTAGTTAGCCAGCTGTTTAACTAAATAATGCCCCTATTAGTATATCATATTTACTGATATGGGGCAAATATTACATTAACATGGATTTGCCTAAATAAACGTCGAATATTCCTGCAACTCCTCCTCTACCATACAGCAACAAGACGACACTACGCCACACCATCTATTGGTCATAAGGCGTATTCAGTTACCGAATACACATACCCAGCACACAAGGGGAAGATACAATAATCCATACTCAATTACTGTGTATTACCCCCCTTTTTCGAGGATAATCAGGGTTATTTCGTGTAGAAACCACTGGACACGACCTATAGCCCGGATTCTGAGTATGTGGATTAGAATTGGGCTCTCATGATGATGTTGCATTTCAGTGATCTATGGTGCAAACGAAACAATTGTGTGCTAATTAGCTATTGTATGCACGATATGTTTATGCAAAACTTGTGTTAGTATAAATGCCGTACTATGTACTACTATGTACCAAACTGGGTACTAATAGTATACTATAGTGAGTATCTAATATAATAGATTCATAGAAAACTGAGGGATAGGAAAAAATAGGTAGACGTATGTTTGCAAAAACTATGGCGGAAAACAATAGATAAACGAATGCAATAAGGACATCGTAAAATGAACATATGCTCTTAGGGTCGTTACAATACGACCTATCTGGTTTTGGTTGAAGATACGCGTCGGGCTATCAAACACGCAATGGCACCGGCTCCAAGCCCATTTCCTATGTTGACAACTGCAAGGCCAGGTGCACACGATTGAAGCATCGATGAAAGAGCGGTTTCGCCTGCTCCGCCATGGCCATATCCAACAGGTACTGGGACCCCGATCACTGGAAGATCAATGAGTGAAGCTACTACTGTTGGCAATGCACCCTCAAGACCTGCAAATACGATCACAGCATCTACATCCTCCTCTAAGATTTGCTTGATTGGTTCCACTAACCTATGGATCCCTGCAACGCCAATATCAAAGAACGAGAGCTCATCTACGCCCATGACTTTGGCAATTGCAATTGCCTCCATCGCATAGACAACATCAGAGGTCCCGGCAGTTATGATAGCTATCTTTCCCTGACTTTCAGGTGCTGACCACTTATCTGTCGATATCAAGACTGTTAGATGGTCATCTTCTCCTGACACTTCAAAAGCAAAGCCCTTGAAACTCTCTCTAAGAACGACTAGCTTTGCTTGACTGACCCGGGTCAACAAGACATACTCCTTGCGCTCGAGAATTTTCTTGGCAATCATAACAAGGCTGTCAATACCCTTAGATTCAGCAAAGACCACCTCGGGGATGCCTGTTCGCTCTTCGCGGTTCATATCAAGCATGCCTATCTCTCCGACCTCAGTGAGAGAAAGTGTTCTTAGCTCAACCTCAGCTTCTTTTACACTCATTCTGCCAGATCTGACAGCTTCCAGAATCTCACGTGTCGTCCTCAAGATGACCACCGGTCTAGATGACTGAAAGACCTAGCTTTATCAACATGTTTCTATGGCCGCATGTATTCTCCTCCACTGCGCAACGAACATCTGCACCTTGGTCAGCATGCTACGTTTACTTTGATTCCTCGGTACACGGGCAATTTGGATTCGTAAATGATGTGAGAGAGCAGAAGAATGATTATGTGTACTTCTGAGTACTGCTCTAAGGAATCTCAGAGTAAGGACGCTATCTGTGGACATGGTAAACGTTACTTCGTTAAAACACAAATCAGTACACGTATGTTTAGAGCGGTAAACGTAATGGCATAAGGCTGTTCGTGGCAACACTAGACAAAATCCGCTAGCTAATAGTACACCGGATACTACTTCACTGTTCTATTTGAAACCCTGTAGTATCACAAGCATACCCGCACGGATCGTCTGATCAAGCTAATGACATGGCGAATATTATTAGGCACTGCGCGCATCACCACCCGAATACCAATGACGCAAACCACGGATGTAATCATAGTTGGAGCTGGGCCAGCAGGGCTATCCGCGGCTTTCTATTTGCAAGAACACGATGTTGATTTCGTCCTTATAGCAAGGGAGGCATTCGCATGCGAAAACAAGACTTGCGGGGGATTCGTCCCAGCACGAGTACTACGAGAGTTTGATATCAAGAAACCTCCAACCTCTCAAGAGATAACATCCGTTCGCATGAAGTTCCCTAATCTTGATGCTGTGGAAGTCGATTTTGGTAGATACGTAGGTTTCAATACAACCCGCAAATCACTTGGCGAGGGGATGGTTGAACTCCTGCGAAACAAGACATCCATCATACGGATGAAGACCACGGCCACCGCTGTATCTGAAAGCAGAGATTCTGTTGACATTTCTGTGGAGCGAGAGGCCCGTCGAGAGACCCTGCATGCAAGAATCCTTATTGATGCAAGTGGCGCCAACCCGGTAAGCGTAAAGAGCGGCATCGTAAGAAAAAGGATACCAAATACGAAAATGGGTTATGGAGTCCAGTATCTTCTTGCAATGGAACGTCTTGATACAGCGTTCTCCAGCACAAACGAATTCTTCTACGGGCATGAATTCTCTCCCGGTGGATATGCTTGGATCTTTCCAACGAAGCAGGAAGTTGTCATCGGCACTGGGGGATTAGTTGCCAGAGTTAGAGAATCGGAGAAGCGTCCTGTAGACTACCTTGACTATCTGCTTCGAGAGGCTGAGCCAATAAAGTCAGAACTAAAGGATGCAGAGATTATCAAGACAGATGCGGCAGTCATGCCGCTAGCTGGTATTGTTACGCCATCATATAGCCGAAGGATTATGCTAGCTGGGGATGTTGCAGGACACTGCTCTCCTATTACAGGAGAGGGCATCTATTACAGTATGGTCGGTGGCAGAATAGCGGCTAAAACTGCAATAGCCTCACTGGATAGAAAGGACGAGATATTGGACTTGTCAGGATATGAAAAGGGATGGAAAAGAGCAATTGGGTCCGACCTGAGGTGGGGGCAATGGCTCCAGAAACGTCTTACTTCTTCTGGGTCTACGCGACTCGGAGCTAAATTCCTGAAGTCTGAAAAATCTCAGAGGACCATCGCTGAAATGTTGGTGGGCGAGCGGTCCGTGATGAGCGCTATCAAGAAGATCGCCCCAGCGTATCTTTGGTCCAAGGTGAGGCTCTAGGCAGTCAGGCACCGCTCTCCAAAAACACGAAACCTGGTCCTTCCGAGGAACCTAAATCGCGATATGCATAAGTGTAATAAAACACAAATGCGCTTATCGCAGTCACTAAAAATTCGAATGTGATTATCGCAATATGTGCCCTCCAAATCGGGCAGGAGTGAAGGAGAAAGGGATACCATACTTCCTTTCACACATGAAGACGGAACTTGTGTTTCCTTTGGCAACAGCATCGCCTACTAACCATTGATTCCCTGCTCTTCTTCACATAACCATTCGCAGTCGAATCCCAACAACCACAATGCAACCGTGGAACCAAGCCTTGGCGAGTCTTCCTTTGTGGAGAACAAATGGACGACATGACAATACAGGGACCAACGCGTCTCGTCCGCAAGCAATCCCGACAGATCCTAGGCAGACTCGCCTCTTGACCATGCCATTGGTGACTACCACTCTTCTTCTGGCCAGATTGCTGCTCCTACCTTGAGGGCCACGACACGGACCTCATCCACTTGCTCTTCCAGTGCTCGCCTGACAAGAAGGGCAGCCATCGGTCTTCTCATATCTCGCGCAAGGTTCAACAATTCGACACGTCCAGCGGTGTCTAGCTGTTCAAAGACCAAAGC
>CAYPUO010000410.1:0-3838 GCA_964413775.1 uncultured archaeon | reverse complement strand
CGGGTTTTGTTAGGTCCCAGTTCATGATAGTCCGGATGAAAGTACCATCCAGCCATCTATCAATATCAAACCTACCGCATATCAGTGCAATCTGACCATTTTCATCAGAAACCTCATCCATCCAGATTGTAGAGCCCTGATTCTCAAGCCAGTCAGATGCACGACGTTTCCGCAATTTGCTACATAATGTGCAGCTGCCCTGTTCTTGTTCAGTATTCTCAACAGGGTCCAGCCCACATACCATACACAACCCAATTGGACTAGCAGTGTTATCCCATTTTGACTCGATGGAACTCAACTGGGGACTTAGAGGGATGCTTTCTTTGCTAGCGAGCTTCTGTAGTCCAATCAAGCTCCTACTAGCTCTTTTTGTGACTTCAAGTGATATCGAGAAGGCATGCCCCAACTCATTCTGCAGGATAGCATTGATCCTATTTTCTATCTCAGACTGTAGAATCGGAAACCATTTACTAGGAACGAGATGCAGTGCACCTCCCTCATCCCGGAATATTTCGTAACCAATTGGGATTTCATATTCCACTAGATCTCGTATTTTGTCAAGAATCGAATCAATTCGGCCCTTTCTGCCCTTTAGGTCCGTGATGCGTAGTGCACTTGAGAGATAGTCCATGATGTCAATATTAAATCGACAGACGCGCCATTTCGGTTTGTTTCTCTCTTTATTAAGAATAAAATCCATTTTCCCAGAGCGGAAGAATGCCACTGCGATTCCAGTTGCATCAAACAAAGTAACATCATTCATTGGTCGCCGAGTTTCGCTCAGAACATCTCCGAAGCACTCTATAGAATTTTTCCTTAAATCAGGAATGGAGATGTATTGGCATAATTTTTGCAGATGCTTGTCATATTCTTTATAGAGTTTCCGTCTTCTTTTTTCAACAGATTCCAAGTCTATTTTTGTTTTCGATGCTTCATATCCAAAGGGGGTTGCTAGGAAGTATTCCCCATTTATCTGTTCTCCCGAACGGCAGAATTTCCCTCCTCTTTGTACCATCCATCCCTTATCAGTTCCAGATGAGCGTCCATGACTGTCATTGAGAATATGCAGCACACTATCGATACTCGTCGATCGCTCTTGATGTTCTGTGATAGCTTTCTTTATAGTATATTTTTCATTTGTTGTCTGTGAAGAACAGTCACACCAGTTAAAGCCAATCCAAGGCTCACTCTCAATTTCCTGAGGTACCTTCGTTGCAACTCCTTTAGGGTTTGTATAGAACTCAGGTATGAACTTTCCCAGTAGGTGGAGCCAGACTGGAATCTCGAGGGATTGCATTTCCTTTAGTTTCTCTATTGTTGTATTCACATCATCAGATTCGGTCATGCTTCTTCGTCCTCAATAGTCTTATCTAAAGCAGTCAGAGAATCTAGAGAGTCGAATGATTTTTCAACACACTTGTTGGATAGCCGCGATGAAAGTACCCCATCCATAACTGAATTCTCTGACCGTCCATATCCAAGAGATGTCTTTGCTCCAAAGCCATATCTTGACATCATATCACTAATGCCTGTTTCAATCAATCTGAGATCCTCTTTGATGTCATCCAACTCGGTTCCCCAGCATTGAGTCAATGGAATGTAGAGCAGACAGAATGTTCCTATGGAACCTTTGGAAACAGTTTCGAAATATATCGGATTGATACCACGGACTACTCCGGGCGATTTTGGATCAGTGTGAGGGTTGATGACTTCCAAACCTATTCTGTCGAAGTAGGTTGGATGGAGAATCAGTCGTCCAGAAACCTGAGGGGCCTTCTTTTCGTTTTCGTCCTCGTTAATGCCTAGAAGAATTTCCTGAAGTTTTTTCCTAAAACATGCAGACGCTTTATCATCCATTATACTATCTAGATATGTTTGTGCTTTTGAGGTATCGGCCTCAAGACCCTTTTCTGTTCCAAAGATGCGAGTGAGTGCAAGTCTTCGGGTTATAACATCCTCCGGAGATAATTTTGCAGCTTCTTCAACCAGCGAATTGGTCATGGCATGATGTAATGCACCCTTCCATTGACTTCCTGCAATATATGGTACTCTGAATACCCACTCCTTGCGAATGGGATTATCTATTATATAGAACTCGACATCATCCTTGCTAATGTACGGGCTTGCTAGAGTGAAATTGAATCTGATGCAAAAACTACCTTCTGGATATTGAGTTATATCCACTTGGTCCGAATCAGGCTGGAGTGATTGGAGCTGTTGCTTTTGTATTTTCAGATACTCCCCTGTATTTTTGAGAGCATAAAATTTAGCCAGATCAAGCTCCCCATTTCTAGAACCTGATATTGCAAGTCCTTTAGCACTAATTGTCTTTGGTTGTCCATCCCTGTTATGCTTAATCTTTCCACTCTGGTCTTGTTGTTTGGATTCCCGGTCAATGGTCTGACTAAGAATTGAAACCCTAGAATACCAATCACTATCCTGAGCTATGTTAATTCGTCCTTTAAGAACACTATCTATACTCTTTCGTGCATTGTTTTCCAAATCCAGGTTCAATAACAATGATGCATGGAATTCAAAACTCGTGTCATCAGCTGAAGTTCGGGTAGAGTCTTTGCTTGTCATTATTGAAGAACCCCCTCTAGAAGACTCTTCATACGTGTTGGACTATCTATGTACGTTGAAGAAACAGATATTGTTGACTCGTCCTGTAATCCGAGAATCTTTTTCCACTTCATTTCGTTTGATAGGATGTTATTATACAGTTTCCAATCTCTCTCCTCATATTTGCCAAGTATTGGTCCCGCAAAAACATCAATTCGCCAAGAACTGTCATCCCGATAAGCCCAGGAACTTGCTATTCGAGCCCTTTGTTTTTTCTTGCCTAATATGAAAGACTTAGTGTTCTGTTTATGTGGTCCGAATCTGAGATATTCCTTTACCAATGGTGAAACTGGTGCAAGTTCTTTGACAGTCAATTCATCTTTGACAGCTTGAGGTGTTTTCATATCTTCCTTTAGCTTTTCTGTGAATGGTGATTCATCGAACGTTATTGTATAGAATCTGGAATCTATCAAATTAGGTTTCTTGATGATTTCATTTCCTAGAGTGATTTGACTAACAGATACATATTTCCGTAGCACATCACGATTGGTTATCCTAAATCGTCCAAATCCAAGTTGAGGTTTTGCTCCCAATGTCCCATACCTTTCTAAGAACAGAAACAAGAGGATTATTTCCTTTGTGGCATCACTGTTGCCGCTGATTCTAAGTTTGAACTCTCCCATACGACCTTGCGGAAGATGCCATCCCCGTCCTCCACGTTTCTTTTCAACCCGAATTACATCGCTACAGGTCACTACTGCATTATCTTCAATAAGAAGATCAAACTTCCGGCGTTGTGCAGTATTTCCGAAGAGGGCACATCTGCCACATAGTTTTTCGGGGTTCTTGTCCTCTTTTGGATTATCGCATATTTTATGATTCAGTGTCCGATAGATTAGTCCATACCACCATCGAAGACCCCCCATCAATCCTGTTGCCCTTATGGATGATTCAGCAGGATCTATGTTTCCTGTATGAATTGGTGTCAGAGTTTTAATGTCAATGTCAATCTGCTCCATACCACATCAGTTAGGCTTGAACATTCATCCTATTAAGTAGTTTGGCATATCACATGATCTCACCTCCTTGACAGGTCTCGTGTCCGAGGAATATCGAAACTAGCACCTTCAACCGCCCCATCTTCTCCGCCCATCCCTTTCTCACTCCACCATCCTCCACCGCTCCCACTCTCACCACTAGCTCTCTCGACCCCCGCCTCAACATCCTCCTGTACACCTCCCACACTCCGTTCACCAGCATGCCAAACCCATACAAC
>CAYPUO010000409.1:0-3840 GCA_964413775.1 uncultured archaeon | reverse complement strand
AAGATTACCGATTGGATTTGTACTGTATTTTGTCCGGGCTCGACTGTTGTCATATCGACATTTGAGTATGAAGAAGGACTCCTTCATGACTTCCCTGAGGCCATGGAACGAGTGGCTCCGCAGAGTGCTATTTATGAACATCAATTAAGGTGGCACGACGGGAACGGTCATGCCCACATCAGAGCATCCCTTCTCGGACCAAGCCTGACAATTCCATTTGTAGACAGAAGACTCACTCTTGGCACTTGGCAGCAGATTACTTTCATTGATTTTGACAACAAATCTCGAAACAGAAGACTGGAGGTCTTCCTCCTAGGCGAGTGATAATTACAGTTCTTCTGATGAATTCAAGTCCCAAGACAGTTCACGTGCACCGCTCTGAGGTGGGGCGGACTCCCTTATCTTTAGTGCAAGGTAGTGGATTCTAAGTGCGCGTCTTAGTCTATGGACCTGAAATGGAGCATTCCATCCCTGGGGTGAGTTCCTATACTCAAAAGTATTCATCAAATCACGGATGGTATCAATCTCACGCTGGACCTGCTTCTTGACATCATCAATTTCGCGGTCAATTGTGAGGGCTCTCCTTCGTTGCATATCTTCCGGCCTCGGTAAAAAGAGATGGAGCAGAACAACATAACGACGAGTATCACAGAGGTAATACGCGCTCATCATCTGATTTTACGTTTGTTTTTGACATACCGTTTCATTACAGTCCCACATATAGAGCATTTGGTTTCCAAGGAACTGGTTGTAATGTGGCCACACGCAGGACATCTCAACAACCACTGAACGCTATGCTTCATTCGGCCCAGAGGATCATCAATCTTCAAGCCCAAAAAGTGTGCTGTGTTCAACACTCCAAGATCGGTCGAAACTAATACCACATCACACCCATTCATAAGCATTTGATGCCCAAGACCGAGAAGTTCTGTATCATGTGCAGAGAGAACTGAGATATCACCAGTATGAGCAGCTGCTTTCCGAACAGCTTCAATACTCTGTTCTTCAACTGAGTGAATAGTCAGTCTGCCGGTGGAGATTAGAGATTCAGCACGCATAACGCTTGGTCGATTTCTTACTTCATTAAGGATATTCTCCGTTGTGACTAGATTTGCCTCGGGCCGTTTCTGCACCCAGTTTGACAGGAGTACACCAGTATCAACAACGTAGGAAATCGACACCTACAGCACCTGTTTTGTTCTAGGATTGAGCCGAGTATTGAGGCGATGATAGTAATTTTCGGATAGCCGAATGAATCGAGTCATTTCTGTGGATTTCTTGACCCAAACAGTTTCGCATGGTTCCACGCGATGGTTGGTCTGGCCATCAATGACCGCCAGCCCTGGGGTCTCTTCCTTCACAAGCTCAAGTTCAATCTTTGCATCATCGGGAATCACCATTGCCTTGAGTTCAAACCGGGGCGGGCAGACAGGCACAAGAATGAGGCCATGCACACGCGGAGTAAGAACCGAACCGCCCGCGGCCAGGGCATATGCTGTTGATCCATTTGGTGTTGCAATCATGGCACCATCAGCTCTACCGAAATCCACCTGAATGCCATCAACTCTTACATCGAAAGTCAGGAGCCTACCTGGAGTCCTTGATACTACATAGACTTCATTCAAAGCATCGTCAAACACTCTGTCCCCAACACCTGATGTGAGATTGATACTGCTCTCAACAATGCAATTATTCTCTAGAATCTCCTTCAGGTTATTTGCAGCGTGATCTGTGCTACTCTCTGTCATGAAACCAACATAGCCCTTGTTAACACAAAAGAGAGGTATGTGCCTATCAGGCAGCCTATATAGTGTGTAGAGGATAGTTCCGTCGCCACCTATAGTTATGACAAAGTCCACATTCATGTCAGCAATAGCGGTCACTTCAACTCGCTTATGTGTAGATGGGCACGACGATTTGTCAACTAGCACCCTAATGTTCCTGCGAAGTAGGAGGTCTACAAGAAGATTAGCATCGGCCTCAATGTCCTTCCGACCGGGCTTGCATACGAGCCCCACAGCGCGTTTGTCGCTGAGAATGTGAGGATTTCTCTCGATAGACATCAGGTGCACCCGTTTCGAACGAAAGCGACTTTCCCTTTTACTGTTATTGTTGAACCATTCAGAAAGAAAAAGTATAATTGGAACCCAAAGACGTTCTAGGTAGAGTGGTCTGCGCAACTATTTTGAGCGTGAGAGTATGAGTATCAAAAAAGCTGTTGTCAAGGGGCTCAAGCCGGGTAGCTATTTCATCCTAGAAGATGAACCGTGCAGAGTGGTCAGCATTGAGAAATCAAAGCCTGGAAAACACGGAGCTGCAAAGGCGAACATTACTGCAGTTGGGTTTTTCAGCGGAAGAAAGCGAAATGCAATCATGCCTGCAGACCGCATGGTCGATGTGCCAGTAATTGACAAGCGCAGTGCAACGATTATTGCCGACCTTGGTGAGCGCCTCAGTCTAATGGACTCAGAAACCTATGAAACCTATGAGGTTGAGAAGCCACAGGATCCTGAGATGGCTGACAAGACTGTCAACAATGCAGAAGTTGAAGTCTGGGACCTCATGGGCAGAAAAGTTATCACTCGCGTTAAGTAGGTGGGGCATTTTCAGCTCCGGAAACATACCCTCATCATTTATCTTTAGGTTCGGTAGTTACACTCTATTAGAATGGGTTGTTGCTATGGGGTCTACTGAAAGAGTCGATGGGAACGACATAACCATCATCAATATGCTCAGGAATAACGCAAGGAGCTCATTGCGAGATATCGCCCCATTTGCGAACATGAGCCCTTCATCGGTGAGAAACCGTATT
This sequence comes from uncultured archaeon, assembly GCA_964413775.1. Taxonomy (GTDB): domain Archaea; phylum Asgardarchaeota; class Thorarchaeia; order Thorarchaeales; family Thorarchaeaceae; genus MP5-2226. Next base: position 1,028 of record CAYPUO010000409.1, on the reverse strand, counting down.
GAGAAGTTAGTTGAAAATGGGATAATAAGACGGTTCACTATTGATGTGGACTATCGAAAGATGGGGTATGAAATCCAGGTCATCGTCCTCATCACATCTCGACCAGGCTTATCTGAGAACCTCTTCAGAGAGTTAAGCTCTTTCACTCAAATCTCAAAGGTCTATTGGACTTCTGGTCCATCCAATTTCGTATGCATTGTCAGGGTCCACGATATGAACGAGCTGTCATCGTTTCTGACCACGAAACTTGAAAAGCTGCAGGGTGTTGAAAGAGTAGAGAGCATGTTCTTGATGCCAGAGCCTGAAGCCAAGGACTAGAACAAAGGAAGTAGAATACGAGACTCACTGCCACCAATCTGCTGCCACACAGGACTTCCTCACTCGCCAGATTGAATCCCTGTTTTTCAGTAGATTAGGAAACCGTTGGAACAATGAAGTGGTGCGGAGGGCGAGATTTGAACTCGCGAACTCCTACGAGATAAGGACCTGAACCTTACGCCTTTGACCAGGCTTGGCAACCTCCGCGTACAGGGCTGCGGGGTTAATGAGAGAGATAAGGATTTCTATACTCAGCGGGCATGTCCTTCAAGATGATGGACTCAATGCTGTAGGTCATGTATGGTATCGAGCAGCGCACTGAGGTCTGGGCAAGCATCAGCCTCACCAGAAAACACCTCAATATGTCGGATAGTCCCTTTCTTATCCACAAGGAAGACCGCACGCTTTCCATAACCTTCCCTTGGCACAAAACAATCATATTTCAGAGTGACATCTCCAAGGGGAAGAGAGTCAGACAACAAAGGGAAACCAAGTTCCCCGACTTCATCGATCCACTCCATGTTCTTCTGAGGCGAATCCATATTGATAGCAACTACTTGGGTTTCAAGAGTACTGAAATCTGACAAGTGATCCTTGTAAGAGCGAAGGTAGCCCTTGCAGACTTCATCCAGATCCCCAGGATGAAGAACAACTAACACGTTCTGCTTTCCGTGGAAATCTCTCAGTGAAACGACCTCACCTCTGTGGTT
>CAYPUO010000408.1:0-3850 GCA_964413775.1 uncultured archaeon | reverse complement strand
TGATAGAAACAATACTGCTCCTGTTTGGCTTGGTCATGTTGATTGTGTCTGGATATCTGGAGATAGCCAATAGATCATTCGGAAGACTTCATGGAGCATATCTTGCCAAGAAGGTTATTGGTTCTCAAAAGCTGAATCTTGTGTGGTACTCCGCGCTATTAGTGGCATTGATGTCTGGTTTCACGCTGTGGGTGTTCGAAATAACTGTGTTCCCCGGGTTCGCACTCATGCTATCCATTAGTATCGTTGTGATGCTAATGGTTTCTGTAGCGATAAATCAGGAGAGATTTAATCCCAATCGCGTCAAACCGGAAGCAATTGCCGAAGCTTACTTCGAAGCAGTGAAGAACGCTCCTCCTGAGGAGGGTATAGACTACATCACGCAGTACATTCGGAATCCGAAATGGGGGGCTCCTACAAGTGACCTGCAGTTATTTCTTGACTACGTTGCTCACCGTGAGGATCAGTTTGGGGTGATTCCCCGAAAGCGACTTCAAGAACTGAAGTGACCAGAGTGCGACTGCAGTGGCTCTTCAGTCCACTGCAGTCATCACCACAACTACTGACAATAGCTGCTGGTTTGAAAGGCATGCACAACGGTTTGAGAGATGCCATATTCGGCATTGGAAGCGAAGCATGTTCAAAAGAAAGACTATTGGTCACAGGATTATGGCTGTGCCCGTGATGGAGGAGTCCCTCCGCTGTCACAGGCAGGGCCTTTATTTCTGTTATTACTGAGAGGCGAGAGAAAACGTATGCGCGTTGTCAGCACAATGTTCCTAACCCAATTACCATGGTACCGGTGCATAGAAGGCTTTCACATGGCGAATTGATTATTACTGGTAGCAATCCCACATGATGCCTTATGGGAAGTATTAAGCAGTTCCAAGTGGTTCTTGATGATGCGGAAGGAATGTCGTGCACTTAGAGGCTGAACTATCGAGTTCAAGGTGAGTGAACAATGATAATAGACCTTGGTTTTATTTCAGAGAGCATTAAGGGATTTGGCTTCATGATTAGCTTCCTAGCAGGACCCATATTATGGGACTCGGGTTGTGAAGTTGATGAATCACGGACTATCATAAAGCGATGCTTTGGTAGCAAATTGCGTTCCATTGCTGCCTCAGAGATAGTCAATGCGATTGCGATAGCTGTGGCGGTATTATTAGCGCCTTGGAATGCACCTGCGCTTGTGTTGCAGGGAGCTCTTTGGGCGACATTTGTCCTCTTGATTGCAGCACCTGCGCTCTTCCTGAACCTCCATAGAGGTGGCTTTTCCCATGCTCCGAGGGATTCTGCAAGGCGCCATCAGCTGCTTGCTGCATACAAAGCCGGTACTCTTGACAGAAACTCTCTTAGGAGGAATGTGGGATGTATCCTGAAGGAAGTCGTCAGAGGAAATGAGCATTCTGCACGAATCATGAGCCTACTCATTCGAAGGACTGACAGTCTGGGAACAGATGTTCGCGAGAACGTCATCGAGCTAAGCGAGGACCTCGAAGCTACGAGTCAACTACTGGGAATCGAACTCAAGCCTGTAGATACGGCATAGCATTCAGCGATTCCGGGGCAACTTACTCACTCCAAATGGGTGTAGATCTATTAGGAACCACAACACTTGAGTCTAAATACCCCTGCTGATGATAGTCTCTCAGATTATGATCTTCAAATGATGGCAGCGCAATCCCATGAGAACTTCTGGTGGGATGTCTTTATGGCGAGTCCTGCTGGAACTCTTCTAGGTATTGCATCTGTATGCAATATGGCGATAGATGTACTGGTAGCAACACTCACCAAGTGCCCAACACTAGCACAGCTAGCAGTCCTAATAGTCTTAGAGGGATCATTCGTTTTGCTGATGATGTATGCATTACAGGTTGTTTTCGATGGAATCTTTACCGGCGAGCATACTGCGGCAGATGCACTGAATATGCTTTTCTGGGCTATTGCGATAATGGGAATGGATGCCTATCTATCGTATCTAAACGCAGGAACACTCTGGGCCAAATACTGGGGAATGAGAGGAACGACTTGGGCCAAACTAAGAGTACCAATATACTTAGGTCTAGTAGTCTTCACAGCTTTTATGAAAATACTCCTGTTTGGTATGATGTTAGGAACGTTTCTTAAATGTACTGAACTATGGATTCTGGGATATTGACGAATAGAGGTGTCAACGATTGATTGGGGCAATAATACTGATTCTCGGGATTGCACTACTAATCTCTACACTTGTCATAGAATCAGTGCCAACGAGCAGCAAGTACGAGAGATTTGCTGCTCTGGCAAGTAAGATTCGCTGTTCTTCGAATCACGAGCTAGCGCTGCATCTATTGGTCGTGCTCTTAATAGCAGTAGGATTCTACTTTTTTGTTGATGAGAGCGGAAATCAGTTCTTATTAGATGTATTTCCAACTCTTATCAGCAGAGTCTACGGTTGGGGATTCATCATAATAGGTGTAATAACAATCAACATCATAAGGCACCATCGTTTTGGCGTTGGTGTTGACGTAAGAACAGGGCGAGTTCTTGCTTTGGAGCAAATGGTTGAGGAATCTCCTCCACCCGAACATGGTATCGATGCTGCAATTAACCTAGTTGAAACCAAAACTGATGTCTATGATTCTGATATGGTTCATGATCTTCTAATGCATCTCTCGAAACGGAACGACCCTATAGGTGACGCTGCAAGACAAAAGATCTCGGACCTTGAAGCTTCATAGTTTAGTTCGTACCGATGACAATGGATGAGGTTGCTTTTGCACCTCATCTTCGGCTTTTTTTATACACTATTATTCGCTGCCGGATAGATGCCATCCGCAATGTAGATATTGAATCAAGCGTTCCTCCTTGCATCCCTATCAAGCAGGTGGAAGACGTGAGGAAGCTGGATTGAAAGGCATGCACAGCAGTCCGGCAGATGCTATATTCGACACTGGAAACAAGTGAACCCAACCAGCTTAGGAGGGTATCATGGTATCGACAAAAATGGAGGACCGATTTCATGCAAATGACAGAGTACGAGTTGTACGTCGCGACAATCTCAATTCTTATTGCGGCAACAGCTTGGATAATCCTCTGGGGATACATCTCCAAAGGGAAGAAGAAAGATGATATGAGTCCAGTTGAAGCCTCTCCGTCTTCAGCTGGAATTGGCATGTGGTATGCAGAGCATATTACTGATATGAAGAGATCAATAGGGTTCTCTGTATTCCACTTTGTTACACTACCTCTTGTTTCATTTTCTATTATGCTGTTGTTTGCTCCAGTCTATTTCCAACAGCTCGTTCCCTCTGTATTGGGAATAGTCGGGCTATTTGCTCTTTTTGGAGTAGGTTCAGGATTTGATAGACGATACTCGAAAAAGGAGGGCTCTAGTTAGACATCGCCAAGTTAGCTTGTGAGAGCATTTGTTCTCACAAGCTTGCCTCTTTTCTTCACTGAAGCGAATTGAGCGCGTCGTATAGGCTTTCATGGTACGTGAGCTATGATAGTAGACTTTGGAGTTCTTTCGGAAAGCGTTAAGAGGTTCGGTTTAGTGCTTAACTTCCAGGCAGAACCCATATTACGGGTTTCAGATTGCGAAGCTGACGAGTCACGGACTATCGTGAAGCGATTCTTTGGTGACAAACTTCAATCCATTGGTGCTTCAGCCTCTTGCAATGCATGAAGTCCACCAAGCTTTATTGTTACTTCTATCCGCAGAATGGAGGGTCCTACTCTCAGGGCTCGGATTACATCTACAGCTCATTCACCAAGACGGGCAAGCTCTGGTGGACATCGTACCCTGGCGGGCAGGGTGGAATAATGACTAGTATTGACGGTGCAGGAGATGCATACCCGATAGGCG
>CAYPUO010000407.1:0-3851 GCA_964413775.1 uncultured archaeon | reverse complement strand
GGGCGACGCAGTGCAATGTCCTGTTACGGGTGCTAATAGAATCCTCATAGATGCGCCATGCTCGTCAACAGGAATGATAAGAAGCCATCCGTCTTACAAGTGGCGCCTAAACAGAAAGACACTGTCAACCTTCATGACAATACAAAACAAGCTACTGGAGGGCATATTGAAGGGCTATTCAAATGCCCCCGACACAGAAATCGTGTACGCCACATGTTCAATACTTCCGCACGAGGGTGAGAGCCAAATTGACTCAGTTCTGGGTCGTTTTCCCATAGAGCTTCTTGAAATGCCTCCCTTTGGCACCCGTGGATACTCGGGCTTTCAATGCACTGAGCATGTCAGGAGATTGTTTCCGCACACTCACGATTCGGACGGATTCTTCATTGCCAAGATGCGAATCACGCGGTGATTCGTTTCTCCACCGATTCCATTATCCTTCGGGCGAACTCCTTGTCATCTTTGTAACTCCAAGGGATTTGCAGGAAGAGCTTGTGAGCTTTCACAATGGAGTCTTTATCCCTCTCAATCTGCGCCTTGAAGACAAGCTTCGTATAGTTGAAGCAGGGATGGTCTTGGAAGTCATCCCTTAAGTTCTCCTGTGCAGCAATGCCTGCTAGATATGCCATCCCCTCTTTTGGTTTCCCGAGCATTAGCTGTGCAAGGGCAGACATGCATGCAAATACTATGCCATTGCCAGTTATGCTTGACTTGAAGTACTTGTCAGCTCCTTCCTTGTATTCTATTGCTTTCTTCTCGTACAGGGCTCTGCCATGCGATATTACGAGGTCCTTGTCGTCTTCATGCCTCTCTGCTTTCTTGAGGTTTACCCCGCCTCTCACTATTGATGCCTTGAGCTCAGCTTGCACGGCCGTCAACGGGGCTGTCTCTCTAGGCTTCTTCATAGACTCGATAATCTGTTCCACAAGGTCGGCAAGTTGCTTCCTGATTCGTGGGCTCCTGATGGATGAATCCTCATCAGCGACTCCCGTTTCGTAGATTGTCCTTCCGTAGCAAAAAAATGAATAGGCCTTATCAAAGAGGGTGTTCTTGAGTGCGAACTTGATACCCATAGAAATGACATTGAGTGCGTTGTCAAGTTCACTTAGATTCTCAAAATGGCTTGCCGCATCCATGAGCCACGGGAATGCATCAGTACTCCCTTCATTGAGCTTCTCCTGCCCTCTTGCCAGCGAGCTATAGGCGTCAACACACATAACCGCAAGGTCAGGTAGTAGACATTTCTGAGTCACTTCTGGCACTGGCAACTTGCTTTTCCGAAGCTCACAGTAGTACCCTGTATCAGTCTTGGCTAGTGATTCGCACTTTGTTTCTTCCATGTCATCATCTCATCCAGCGGTATGCTGATTGGACAAGGCCATTATTCTGTTGTACGGGAGTGTTAAAAAGGACTTCTTGTCGGATAGTGAATCTTAAGTACAATACGAGATGCTGGCTGAATAAGGGAATCCCATTGAGTGACGACGACTCGGAACTTGCAATGCTTCGACGAAAGAAGATGGCAGATCTTATTGAAAGAGAGAAAAAAGCTCAGGAAACTATGGCGCAGAAACAGAAGGTTGAAGTTGAGCGAGCGAAGCTGCTAAAGCGTTTCTTGGCTCCTGACGCTGAATCCTATCTGAATTCTCTCAGTGAGAGGGAACCTACGGTTTCATCACGTGTCAAGGAGATTATTCTCTACCTGATTGTGTATCGAGGTATTAGACAAGTGTTTTCGCAAGTCGATATCCGATACATTGAGCGTCAAGTCAAGGGAGAGGAGCCTACGATACGCGTACAGAGAGATGGCGAAACATCCGATTTTGGTAGCTATGTCCGTGAGGCACTAAGGAAAAATGGAACGGACGAGTAGACTTCACTGAAGGGTTACGGCTCTGGACTTCCAGTCTTTTATTGCATACCGGAGTTCCTCAACATCTCCATCCTGTCTTTTCCACGAGTCCGACGTCTTTCTCATTTGAAAGATGAGTGCTCCGCCTCTGGCAATCTTCTGTTCAAGAATGTCCACAGACTTCTCCAGCGCCTCAACGATGGTTTCCTTTCCTTCTGCCTTGGTAATCACTTCTTCAAGCGAGTCAAAGATCTCAGCTGGGCGCATGTCCTTCCATTCTTCAACTGGAACTTTCACTTCTCGGTACTTCTTCGCAGGGATGACTGTATTTGAGTCTTTGAACTGAAGTTCGCCAAGCGTCTGAAGACTGTCCACTGCATCCAAGACCTCAGCTGTGTCAATGAGTAATATCGAAGCGATCTCATCAACCTTGACGGACCTTCTCTCTAACACCAGATTGAAGATCTTATGGTTGATGTCACCAACGGCCTTTACCATCTCGCCCAACCCTTCTATTGCCCCTCCCTTCTGGAGTAGAACATTTGTGGCTGCCTCTGAGAGCTTCTTAATGTCATCCTTTAGTCGTGCAATGGTCTTTTCGGCTTTCAGAAGTTCCTCTCTTGATATGCTGTTGCTCGTTTCCGTTTTCTTTCTTGCGAGGCTCTCGGTCTGCTCAGCCCGCACGCCCTGCATCTGCTTAGCAACAGCATCAAGTGCTCCTTTTGTCTTGGACAAGTTGGCTGTGAGCGCTTGAATCTCAGAGTCCTTCTGTGCTAATGCTGTTTCCAGAGTTGTCACCTGTTCAGTGAGCTGGGTTGCTCTACGTTGAGCGCCTCCTAACTGTGCCTGCAACGATTCCATCTTCTGATTCAGGATTGTAATCTGCATTGTCTTCTCTCGAAGTCGCTCATTCACATCTGACATCATTCATCGGAAGAGTGTCACTTCCAATAGAATTAAAGTTAATCTCATGGGTATTCGTCTAATCTGCTAGAAGTGGTAGAAATGAAGCTCTTTGACGCTCATACTCATATTGATATGAAAGATTTCCAGAACGACCTGGACAGTGTAATTAGACGTGCGAAAGATAGAGGGCTTGTTGGAATGACCACTAGCTCGATAGGCCCGGGGTCCTTTAGGAGGACACTCGGAATCGTAAGGAAGCATAATGATTTCATCTATCACTCTGCGGGATGTAGTGTTTCTCAGCTCACGCGCAAAGACGCTGATACAATCATTTCGCTATCAAGGAAGTATGCATCAGAGATTGTGGCAGTCGGCGAAGTTGGGTTAGATTATTACTGGATTAAGGACCCAGCTGGGCGGAAGGCACAAGATCCCCTTCTAGCCGACTTCATTTCCCTAGCAAGTGAGTTGCAGGTCCCCCTTGTTATCCACTCAAGGAAGGCGGAGGCTGAAGCGACTACCATGATTGAATCACACTTTTCCGGCGACGTGCTGATGCATTGTTTTGACGGGCCTGCTGAAGTTGCGCAGAGAGTTCGTCATGATAGACTACGGATTCCGTTAAAGATGTCCCCCTATCACCTGAACCAGATACGGCGGGGTGAAGTGAAGGCGATACAGATCTTCACCGATAGAGAACGGAAATGGTGGGTAAGTCTCGCTGTTCGTATCACGATATGCGGAACTCAAGAGACTGACTTGCCTGTTGCGATTCTTGGCATCGACCTCGGAATCGAGAAGGCCGCCTGTTCTACTCTTCTAACCCCAGAGAAGGTACGAGAGACTAGATACTTTCTACAGGAGGAGAAGGTCAATAGCATCAGGAAATACGATAGACTTGTTGCAGACCTGCAACGAGAGATGAACACTCGGCAAGATCAAGGGCTGTCCTCGGACAAGGTAGCAGAAAGGCTCTGTCGCATGCGTTCCAAGAGAGAGAATGTTGCCCGTGAGCATGACCGTGTCCTTGTTCGGCAACTCCTTGAGTACATATCAGAGCTCTCCCAAAAATACACCCTCTATGTAGCCATTG
>CAYPUO010000406.1:0-3856 GCA_964413775.1 uncultured archaeon | reverse complement strand
TTGAACAGACCCCTCAGAGTGACTGATAGAGGAAACACCAGAGGATACCGTCTTATTACTCACGATGGGACACCAGCGGATTCCGTTGTCCTTGCGGACTTCTTCATAAAAGGAGTTGACCTATATGTATCGGGGATTAATGCTGGTGGTAACATCGGCTACCAAAGCATGCTTACCAGCGGTACAGTAGGAGCAGCATTCGAGGCAATACTCAAAGGTTTTCCTGCAATAGCAATATCTCAAGAAACGGTGCCGAACGACTGGTTTGACACGGATGGTAGTGAAGGCAATTTTGACTTGGTCTGTAAGATTTCCACAGATATTATTCGGAAAACCTTAGACAAGGGACTGCCTTTTGACATAGATGGCGTCAATGTGAACTTCCCACTCTGTGTTACCGAGGAAACAGAAATCGAGTACACGATTCCTGCGAGAGTAAGGCTGGCAAATCGAGTTGATCATCGCATAGACCCCCACGGGAGAGACTACTACTGGTTTGAAGGAATCGAAATGGATGGACAACCAGGTGATGATGTCAAAGCAGTAATGGCCAACCACAACATCTCAATCTCGCCAATTATCGTGGAGTCTGTGAAGGAATCTGATATAGAACGGCTACGTGCCTTCATTGACCTTTGACCTTTTTTATCGCAGCCCACAGCGCATCGGTCGACGGCCGCCTCAGGTGGGTCGCACGGCCCCCATCTTCCATAACATGCATCGCTGAGTCGCTATCTGTATGCCCAATCTCGCACGCTTTGATGCTAACACGCTCCAATTCGCCAATCACGTGGGCAACATTCCCGGGGTTGCATGTCATGAGCATGGTTCCACTGCTAATCAGCTCCAACGGATCTATTGATAGAAAATCGCAGATCTCTTGCGTGGCAGAATCAACAGGGATAAGGGTCCATTCTATGTGAAATCCCACGCCGCTTGCCTCACACAACTCGTATATTCCGTTTGCTAGGCCGCCTTCAGTTGGGTCGTGCATTGCAGTAACGCACCCTGTCTTGAACGCGGTAATTCCATCCTTGACCACACTTATCTGCTCTCGGAGTTTTCGAGCCCGTAAAATTGTATCAGGCGCAACGCCAGAACCCAGTATGTCTGCGCCTTCTGCAGCCAGAATAGCACTTCCCTCGATAGCCACTGTCTTCGTCATCACAATGGAATCTCCAGCGTTTGCTCCTGCAGACGTGACGTATTGACCTTCGTCGGTTTCACCCAACATGAACCCCGCAATTATGGGCTTGCTAATCTCATCCGTGACTTCAGTATGACCACCAGCAACGATAATCCCTAGGGAACTCGCAGCTTCTTTCATCTGTTGTACAATCATCTCCAAATCACTAGGCTGAAATCCCAAGGGCAGCATGATTGAGCTGAGAAACCATCTTGGCTCAACACCAAATGTTGCGATGTCATTTGGATTGACATGAACGGAGAGCCACCCAATATCCTCTACCGAGCCAGTAATAGGATCTGTTGATGCAACAACTATTCTATCACCGATTCGAATCAGTGAGGCATCTTGTCCTATTGCTGGACCTAGAATCAGGTCGGGGTGTCCTCTTGCAAGATGCTTGAAGACACATGAAGTCAATACGTCAGGGGGTACTTTTCCTGATAACAATGAATTCATTCCTCTCTCAATGATGTGGTGCGCACCAGTCCTGTACCTCAGGTCTGAGAAGTGCTGTCATCGAACACCCTTTCAGGGCTCTCAGCACTCACTATGAACCCAGGCATATATCAGACTTGATGCGCGAGTGAAACATATTGTACACGTTAATAATTTAATCGAGAGGGCAGAAGTGATTGTTTCAGGTTGGCAGATAGCTCTCCGCTGCCCGGAGCGATTCGGAAGCAAGACGAGCTCGGGAGCGGGAGTCATTTAGAATCTTACTAATAATGGACTTCGAGTCTATCAATTCACTAGCAAGGTATGCCCTCCCACCGCTGGTACGAGCAATGATGAGAGCACCAAAATGCTGCCTGAATGCATCAATCGCTAGAATGGTCTCCACAATATCTGTATGACCTTCCTTCTTCATCCTAAGCGTTGAAGCCAGTTCCAGGGCCTCATGGTACGGTCGTTTCAACACCCGGGTCCATGTCCTGTGTTCTCGGTCAACATCAATTGCTGCCAGCCGGACATTCTCTCTTCGAAGGAGTCTGGAAGCTTTTATCATGTCCTTAATTGGAGTGTATTGAGCGTGGCCAGGTCCTACCGATTGCGCCAAAGGTATGTTTGGTGCAAAATCGGAAATAACAATGACTAGTGGCTCTACATCTCTATTCCTCATGCGTTCACGCTTGATTGTTTCCAAGGCCTTCATGAGCCCCTCTGCTAGGGGAGTCAGGCCAGAAATCCTCAGTCGAGACATCGCCCTGTAAATCTTGTTCCAATTGGTTGTAGGGGCCTGCACTTCAATAGCACCGCTGTCCTTGAACGCAACAATCCCAACACGATCTTTAGAGCCCCTTGTTTCACGTTCAAACTGGTCTAGGAGCTTTTTGACTTCAGGCATTCTTCCCTTCATTGATAAGCTGACATCAATAACAAGCACAATTGTGAGTGGAGTTCGGCTTGTATAGATAGTTTCGCGGATATCTTCTGGCTCTATCTTGAGCCTTCTATTCTTGGTGATTTTACCCACTCTTGTGACTGCAGCAACTATCGTCGAGGGGATGTGAACGGACCCAACTTCTCCAACTGGTCGCTGCCATCTAGCTGGTCGTCCAACCTTGTTTGACTCTGACGACTTCAGCGATCCCGCAGCTCTTGAGCTAACACGCTTATCAGACCAGCCACCAGAAGCTACTCTGGCACGTATCATTGCCTTCTTGTGTAGTTCTTCAGGTTTGAACAACACCTCACCTGTATCGAGGTCAGGAATCTTAACAAAGAATGCTGAGTCTATTGCCAGTGCAGAGTCCCTCAAATCAGACTTAGAGCCCGTTATCTTCGATGGATCGCCAGCAGAGTATGGACGAGTTGCGCGTCCCCACTCATCGCCAGGCTCTGGTACAGCTGGACCTGCTTCTACCGTGTCGATTCCTGAAGCAGGACCGGACCTACGTTTGAGCATCGTCCAAAACCATCGCTTCACGATATAGTAGATTAGTGGAACATAGAGGATTGTATCGATAGCAAGGAGCCAGATGTTGTCAGTGGGCATCACACCAAGCGTATACCCAGCGAGAAGATTAAGTGGAGAAATCGCAATCCACGCGAAGTATCCAAATACAACCATCATCATGACCGCACAGATGGTGCCCTTGATTGGATTGCCACGCGGATTTCTCACTTTCTTCGGAGTTTTTTTTTGCCTTCTTCACCCATATTCTTCGTGGCAAAGGTATCCTGCCTACCGAACTTGCCACCACTGAATCTCTTACCTGACTCACCGCTGCCATCGTCTGGTTCAGGAGGGACCTGCGTTGGAGACTTGCGACGGTCCTGTTTCTGTGCCACATCGTGCGCACGTGTAATTGCTTCAGTGATATCGGACGAAGTGGGAGGCTCAAGTAACCCACCCCGGCGAGTCCTGTGACTAAGGGTGAGCTGTGCTGCCAACTGCATGTCCTCAAGCTCCACTTCGGTTCGACCAAAGAAAGATGCAAGAGTGATAGCAGTCTTGCTGATAATAATGTCTGGGCGAACACCATCCACCTCTAATGCGTCTGTTGCCATAGCAATAGCCCGCAGCTGTACATCACTTAGGACAGTCTTGCTGAGCAACTTCCGAGCAGCTACAATCTGTTCTCGGAGCTCATTCTGCTTCGGTTCCCATTTCTCAACAAATTCATCAGAGTTGTTTTCAAACTCAAGATTCCTCCTGACTAGCTC
>CAYPUO010000405.1:0-3861 GCA_964413775.1 uncultured archaeon | reverse complement strand
ACGAGGTCCTTGCTCTTAGGCACACCAAAATGGAGCTGCTCGATGCCGTGCATTGCTTGGAGGTCCTTTGCCCAAGGATTCAGCTCTTTTGCAATGTAGGCCTCAGGTAGACTTGCACGCAGCGACAGGTCATTCTCACGTTTAAACTTCCAAAAACCACCATTCGTCTGTAAAAGGAGCTCCGTGTGTTCCGTTAGTAAGGATTTCCACGCCTTCTGTGGTGAAGGATACAATTCATTGTGAATACCTTTAGGATTATAGAGATCCCTGTAGATTTTATCTGTCACAAAGGGAGTAATTGGTGCTAAAGCCAAGAGGATTCTCTGTAGAGTAGTATGAAGTACATTCCAAGCAGACTTCTGTTCAGCCTCAGTGAAAGAGCCGTCCGTATTGAGTGCTCGGCCCTTCAGCATCTCAATGATATGGTCTGCAAGGAAATTCCATGTGAAACTACGGATGTCCATGGCTGGCTTGTGAAAATCGAGCTTCTCACAGTCAGGGATAATACCCTCTATAAGGCGATTCAGCTCAGCCAATACCCACTGGTCAACTGGAGTCAAGTCCTTGCATGAGAGACCTTTCGGAAATGGAAACATTGAGATAAAACGTGCCACATTCCAGATCTTTGTCATGAATTTCGACACACCCGCAAGGCGGTCTTCGGAAAAACGGATATCACTTCCATGCCCAGCTTCAAGAGCGCCAAAGAATCTCAGTGCATCTGCCCCATACTTGTCGACAATTGGGCCTGGATCAGGGGTGTTGCCCAATGACTTGCTCATCTTCTGTCCAGATTCGTCCATCACAAGCCCAGATACCCATATCTCACAGAAAGCAGGTTTTCCTGTTAGTTGAAGAGTTCGCAGCAGTGAATAATATAGCCACGTGCGTACGATTTCCTTTCCTTGTGGCCTCATGACAGAACCAGATGCCTTCTTGAAGAGGGCTTCATCGTGCATATAGCCAATTATCTGAAGCCCACTGATTGAAGAGTCCATCCAGGTATCGAAAGTCCGTTCTTCTCCCCTGAAGCCCTCCTCCGCGCCACAATGTGGGCATTTCTTGAATGGAGGGTCCTCTCGCCAAGGCTGGTAGTATCGGAGTTCTTTGGAATCAGGTACACAGGGTCTCTCGCAGGAATTACAGTACCAGATTGGAAGTTCTGTGCCGTAGTAGCGACGCCTGCTAATGGGCCAGTCAACAGTAACACGGTTTATCCAGTCGATGAGGATTTGCCTATTATAGTCAGGGAAGAAGGGAGTTTCTTTTGCGATCCTCATTATCTCCTCAAGATAGTCGATTTGTTTGAGGTAGTACTCGTCCATTGCCAGGAATTCAATTGGCGTCTTGCTTCGCCAACAGAGGGGCACTCTCTGCATAGATTCTTCTTGTTTGAAGAGGATTCCTTGGTCTTTCAATTCCTTGATTATGGTCTTCTTTGCATCAGCCACCTTCATCCCTGAGTATTTGCCAGCTGCGTCGGTCATCTTTCCATCTGGAGAGATAGCTTGGATTGGTGTGAGAGCATAGTCACGAAATGCCATGACATCTGCCATGTCACCGTAGCTACAGACCATGAGCGCACCTGTTCCGAATTCGATTTGTGCAGTGTTGCTCTCAATGATAGGGACCTCCATGTCAAAGAGGGGTACCTTTGCTTTCTTCCCAGCATAGCCCTTGAAACGTTCATCATCTGGATGAACAAACACAGCACCACACGCACACAGGAGTTCAGGACGAGTGGTTGCTATTTTCATTGGTTCCATGCCCTCTACTTCAAAATGGAGGTAGTTGAGCGTGGTTGAGCGTTCTGAATACTCCACTTCTGCGTCAGCAATAGTAGTCCCACACTCGAAACACCAGTTGTTCGGCCGATAGTCGCTATAGATTAGGCCTCGATTCCACAGCTCGATGAATGTAGCCTGTGTTACGGCTCTATACTCAGGGCTATCAGTTCGGTAGCTCCCTTCCTCTTCATATGTATTGAACCCTATGCCAAGACGCTGAAACCATCGTTCCATCTCTGCTTCATACTTGTCCAGCTGCTCCTTGCATTTGTCCACGAATATCGCCCGAGGAGTTGTGTGCATGTCCATCCCGAACTCTTTCTCAACGCGAAGCTCTACTGGAAGACCATTCCGATCAATCCCGAGGGGGAAGTTTACTTCTCGCCCCTGCATCCTTCGAAATCGTGCTATGGAGTCGATAGCACAGTAGTGGATTAGTTGACCAATATGCGCATATCCTGAGAGATAGGGGGGCGGAGTGTCCACTGAGTAGAGATCCTTCCCAGAATTGGGATCAAACTGGTATGCCCAGTTCTCTTTCCAGTGCTCTAGCAGCTCTTCTTCAGACGCTGGTTTCCATCTCTTGGATTTGATTGCGGGTTCGAATTTCTGTGTCAAAAGTTCCTCTCCTTGATGTCAACAAGGTGCGGACAAGTGTCTGCGCGCAGCAACCCACAATTCACTTGTCCTAAAAGCCTTATGGACAATAGGAGCTGACCAACATAATAGGGAAGAATAGGATGGTGAGCTAGGGACTCATCGCATCTGGATTAATTATCCCCAGTACTTCTTGCCGATGACAACACCTACTATGAGACCGCCAAGACCAGTCAGTCCGACTATCATTAGAGTTGTGCTGAGCGATGTGTCTTCAGGTATTCCGGCTCCAGCTCCCTGAGAATAGCTCTGGGCTATGGTATTCAGGACAGTATGGTTGTCATTATGTGTGGATATGATTTGCTGAAGGCTCCATGTCGAGAGAACACCGTCAGAATCGTATGATGCGGAGAACTTGAACTCAGCTGTTCCGTTCATGTAGCTGTAGACAGAGTGGTCATACTCGACCCCTATTGTGATGTCAAAGGAAAAGCTGCCCCCACTTGCAGATTCTGTTAATGCCGTAACTGCAGGCTGCCCATTTGCACTGTTCACTGCGTCATTCCAGTCCGTGGTATGTGTACTCCAGACGGGATTCACAAAGAACATGTTTCCGGGATGGTGCTCAGCGAAACTTGGAAACATGACGAGATTGTAGCTCTCAGCCAACCCATTATCATCTGAATCAACTGTAGTCAGATCGAAATACACCTTGTTGTTCTGGAAAGCCACAGTATCATTGTCTTGATCATAGTAGGGCGATGCTCCGTATGGATGGTAGTTCATACCCGAATAGGTGTACTCGTATGCATCACCAGGTGTGATGTTGGTCACTGCTATCTGAAAACCACCTTTCTGAGTTTGCTCCGTGACCACCGAAGAGTCAACCTGATATTTCTGATAGGACCAGACTGCGCTGAAATTGTACGTATTTCCTGTTATATCAGCACTTGCTGGATGTGGGAATGCTACAAAGATCAGCAGGCCAAGTGCGGCAACGGCAATGAGTATCCTCCTCGGTTTCATGAGAGTGCACCACTTAGTTGTCAGTTGTTCTTGTTTTATCCACATATAAAGTGGTTTGGGAGAAACGTGTAGATGTAAAGACTTAACACAGCGCCATTAACTATTGTTCACCATGAGATATGTCAAACTTGGTAGAACAGGTCTCAAGGTGTCTAGGTTTATCCTTGGGAGCATGCAGATGGGATGGATAATTAGTGAAGAAGAGAGCCACAAGATACTCGATGCAGCCCTAGATGCAGGACTGAATACCATAGATACTGCAGATATCTACAGCAAGTGGGGAGATAACTCATACGCTGGAAAGTCCGAGGAAATCATTGGAAAATGGATAAAGGATCGGGGCTCAAGAGATGATATTGTCCTCGCAACAAAACTGCGAGGTGACGTGAGCGACAGACCAAATGACGTAGGTTTATCTAGGAAACATGTCCTTGAATCCGCAAGGAGGAGC
>CAYPUO010000404.1:0-3863 GCA_964413775.1 uncultured archaeon | reverse complement strand
GGTCCCGTCAGCCTCTATTGCAACCATTGAGTATGGTGTGGTCCCCAGGTCAACCTGGGAGAGCCTATCGCCATTCTCCCCAAAGAAGACCAGCGAGCCGTTTGACAGGAGCGTGGCAACCTCATCATGCGTATCGGCATCAAAGTCTGCCATGACTACTGAAACAATCTGAGCGCCTGTATTATTCTGCCAGACCAAGGCGGTTTCGAAGGGTGCGATATCGGCTTGCACCATAGTCTGCTGCCCCGGTGAGATCATGAGCGGGTCTGAAACGGACGTCCTAGCTGTGCTCCGCAGTCCGATAACCACGCAGATGACTATGACTACTAAAACGACTTGGTACGGTTTCATCATGTGCTTCCTTCTCCTGTTGTTTTATCTTTCCATGGCTTGACCTGGAAGTAATCAAAGAAGTCCGCCTCCACAATGGCGAGTTCTTCAAAAGGTATTCCCATCTTATTCAGTTCTGATATAATCGCGAGCATATTGTCTCTTGGGTTGTCTAGAAAAAGCTTCAGCGTATTTCTCCCGGACTTCGCATGGTATTCTACACCCGGCAAGCTCTCTATCTTGTTGAGCATCCACGTTGATAGGTTCGGGAGGTGGATGCTTATCCCTTCGCCCTTGCCCGGCAGCGTCGAGATTAGTTCCTGCGGTGTACCAAACTGACTGACCAGACCTTCCTCCAAGAGGCATACGCGGGTACAGTAGTCCACAACCTCAAGGTCGTGACTAATGATTACCATGGTAGTGCCAAGCTCGTAGTTGAGTTCTTTCAGGTAATTTAGGGTTTCATGGCGAAGATGTGCGTCCAGACCAGTGGTAGGTTCGTCTAAGAGCAGCACGGGGGGATCATGAATCATTCCCAGTGAGATTGAGACCCGCTTTCTCTCGCCCCCTGAAAGTCGTTCTACAGTCTTGGTCATCAAGTCCTCGTCAAATCCAAGAATCTCAAGGATACTACGTGCACGTTTCTCAATCTCTTTCGGCCGCATGCCAAAGCACCGACCGAAGAACTTCGCATTCTCAATGGCATTGAAGTCGTAGTATAGGCTCAAGTGCTCAAGCTGAGGGACATATCCTACCAGAAGCGAGATGAGTCCTCTCTTCTTTGTGACATCGTAGCCCCCAACAAATGCTTGTCCCGCAGTTGGGCCGACTTGACCCGTGAGGACTCGGAGCACCGTTGTCTTACCAGCACCGGATGCGCCAATTATGCCGAGGAATTCCCTCTTGTTGGCATAGAACGAAACTCCTTTGAGCGCATAGAAGTCGCCAAAGGCAACTTTGAGGTCTTGGATATCGATTTCTCGCTCAAGGTGCTCGCTCAACCTAGACGCCTCCTAGCTTACCACTGATTTCCCTGAAGTCCTTCTGTCCTCGTTCAAGTGTGTTCATGAGCCCTCTCAGGGTTTCCATCTTTTCGAGGCGGTCAATGTCCTCTCGAGTGATTAGCTCATTCATTTGTGATATGGTGGCCTGCAGGAGGTTGAGCGTATTGTCTATTTGTTGAGTAAGGTCAGCATCTAGTTCAGGTATCCTCATTCGTTTCATTCTTCGATATCTATTGTATACAAGTGCAATGAGCATGAGTCCGAAGATGCCTCCGGATGTTGCTAGTGCCAGCTGGACCATTGTAAGGAGCGGTTCCGGCCCAGTAGTGCCATTTGTTGGTGGGACACTGTAGAGCTCAAATGTGATACTAGCGTAGGTTCCAGCATATTCTTCTCTGAGGATGATGAATATTCCATGGATGGTACCGTCTGATGTCCAGTAGCTCGGAAGGAACTGGGAGGAGTATAGTCCGTTCTCGACAAACCCGGCAATGAAGTATGCAAACGACCCATTGGGAAGTTCAAATGCAATGGCTATGAATAAGTCATTCACGGGCTGTCCGTGATAGTCTACTACATTGAGGTTAAGATAGATACTCCTGCCCACTGGGTACCGCGTTGTATTCTCTGCTAGGCTCGTAGTACATGTCAGGGTATTCCTGAGAAGGTACTCAATGAGATTGTCTAGGAGAATTGAGTTGTTGCACTTGGGCAAGTTATCATTCATGAAGATTTTTGATGAGCCAAATAGGACCAGGTCAGGAGGTGAGTCATCAACGAGTACAACAGGCTTTCCATTAAGGGTGACCGATGCTGCTGACTGATTGTTGTAGATATACGTCCCTCCACCGAGCCACACAGAATCCAGGCCCTTGCCTAAGATAGAACCTGGCACAATCTCAGTTGTGTTTTCCTCATCATGCTCGCCGTCCATGTAGTATCCATAAGTGAGCAGGAGCGGATTGAGGGCCGTCAGGTTTGCCCTTCCATCTTTATCTCCGAAAACAATGAGCTTGCCTCCGCTACTTGAGAAGTCTCGATACGTTTCAATATCTGTACTGTTAAATTCCTCAGTTGGGGCGAAGATCATGACTGCGGCAACTAGTGAGCTAAAGGATTCGCTCAGACCAGTCCCTGGAATTTCCAGTATCTCGATATTGCTTTCAGCCATTCTAGACTTCATGGTTGAGAGACCCGAGAATGTTGTAAGTCGGATGGACTCCAAGAGGTCTGTCAACGAGCCTAGGTCACTTATTCCTCCAAGCCCCATCGTGGTGCCTCCTCCGGTGTCCTGAGCAAGGAGAAAACCGGGAAATGAGAGGTTTCCGCCTCCTATGCCTCCTCCAAGGCCTCCAGCGCTCCCAATGTCTAGTGAGCCACCCATCAGGGATCCGAAGCCACCCCCATGAGAAGTATCCATGAGGACCATCGAGCGGGGGTACTCAATGACTCGTTCCAGAGTTACATTTGTGGTCCACCCTTGCTCACTATTGATGACATAGTCGCATTTGTGATAGCCATCCACTGTGATTGGAGGTACTAGTATGAAGATTGAGAAGTTGTAGATTCCAGTCACACTCTCTGCAGGATTGAGTGTGGCATTTCCCCACTCCGATGCGTTACCGACGTTCTGAACGGTGACGTTCCCTAGCTCTTGCGTTGTAGAGATCATTATAGTGTACATTCCAAAGTCAATAGGAAAGTGCACATCAAAGGGTGCGAACGGCAGACTCTTTGGGAACACAGAGGTTGAGGGAATAGGGTCAACAACAAAGATGTCTCTGGTGATGTAGTCGTCAAGTATCGAAACAACAGATGTGCTGATGGCAGTCGGGTTGGATAGCAATCCAAGAATAGTATTCAGACTATATGTCCCAATCCATACTCCTGTATGGATTCCTTCCTCCTCCGGCTTCCAGATAGCTCTTGCTATTTCCACATGAAATGGTTTCATATCTTGAAATGTGAAGTACTGGGCGTAGACTGTCCCCTCTCCATTGTTATCCTGAATCGTCGCTAATGCTGCTGTTGCATTTGCAGTTGTCAGTCCAATATTCATGATGATTGCCTGAGACTCATAGATCTCGCCCACCTCTGCAGTACGCGGGATGTTTGCCTCGACTAGAATGAAGTCGCCGTTCTGTCTGAAGCTTGCCGGCGGCCTAGCAGTCCACATGGCGTCCCTGGAGGCATCCAGAACAGTCCGATTCTCACCAAAGGCCATTACGACGCTAATATTGACAGGGTTACCTGGATATATCCGTCCGAAGTCCCATTTCATACCGAGTCCTACGTCACCGTCATAGGATGTTGCCATCGTCAGGTTGTCATCGGTGACGTGCGACGAGACCTCCGACGAATTGCCGATTTCAAAGGCGTCGGGTGTTCTGCTTGAATTCACCCCGACATAGAAGTCATGATAGTCCTCCGAGATGCCATATCCGAACAGCATATGGTTTGTGAGGTCGTACTTTCCATGGTCGGCAATTCCATCCCCGAATAGGTCAAGGGAGTATGAGAGATATAGGC
>CAYPUO010000403.1:0-3864 GCA_964413775.1 uncultured archaeon | reverse complement strand
GTCGCACGCAATAGAAAGAACTTGCCTGATTTTCCGTGCAAGGAAGTCGGGGTTGTTGAATATGAGGAGTTTGCAAGGACAATTGACCCGAGAATAAAGACGCATTGTGTATTCTGTCCACCTGATGAGCATCCAAAGGACGCCTACTGCCAATGGGAGTTCACAATCGATGGGTAGCAAAAGCGCAGAAGTGCTCTTTGGTCCCGCAGGATTTCCTGCAGACGCCGCAGGAAATGCAGAACGGGTCTTCCAGATAATCAGTGGATTTGGTCTAACGGCTCTTGAATATGCGGCTGTCTATGGACTGCGAACAAACAAGGACAGTGCTCGACTCCTCGGGCAGCTCTCGGAAAGACATGGTGTTTCCATGAGTATGCACGCTGCATACTACATCAACCTTGCATCCCGTAGTACTGAAACACGAGAGAGATCGAAAATTAGATTGAAGAAGGCGCTGCTTTTTGCACCTCTAATGAAAGTAAGGCGAATAGTATTCCATGTGGGGACATATGGGGGACTTGATCCTGAAGAAGCGCATATTGTTGTCAGGAACGCAATACGAGAGGTTTGGGAGGAAGCTGGTCATCTAGGAGGAGGAGCATTACTTGCACCTGAGATTGCAGGCAAGCTCAAAACATATGGATCGGTGGACGAGATTGTCAGACTGTGCTCGGAAACAGAGGGCACAATTCCCACGATTGACTGGGCGCATCTGTATGCGCGAAATCAAGGTTCAATGGATGATAGAGAGGGCTTCCTCAAGGTATTGCAGAAATTCGAAGATAATCTTGGCAGTGTCTTTCGTAACAATATGCACTTTCATATAAGTGGCATCGAATTCACAAAAGCAGGAGAGTCTAGACATCGACCGCTGGGACAGGAATGGGGCCCTGATGTATTTCCTCTCGTTGAACTTGTACATGAAGTTGGTTATAAGCCAACATTCATTTCTGAAAGCCCGGACCCGATGACGGGAGCATTATATGCGAAACATCTGCTCGAAGGGCTGGAGTAGTCCAAGATATGACAGAACTAGTATGCATACTGGGAAAGAACTGGTTGTTATCATTGGCTGAGATGATAGTCCATTTAGAAGACAAGGGAATACTAGGTGAACTTGTGGATTACTCCAAGACTGCTGCAATCGTGTCGACAAGGAGAGCAGTCAGTGACGAAGAAATAGTTGACATCCAGAGCATGCTTGGAGGCTGCTTCAAGATTGGTAGACTTGTTGATACTATTGACATGGATGCAGTGGAGAGGGCGTTTCCAGTAAAGGGAAGCCACTCCAGAAAGGACAGAGACTCCCTCAAGAAGTGCCCCTGGCTTCCAAGTGTCTGGGATAGTCCGAGAGGAAAAAGAATCAAATATGGCGTTTCCTCGTATCCACCTGAACAGGGCCGAACAACACTGGACTTCAAACGTTTTACGCGTGGCCTCGATGAATTCGTCAAGTTAAGACTACAAGATGAAAGAGCCAAGAAAGTCGACTATATTGTGTATGAGGGACCAGACCGCAGGGATGCATCTCGCACAAATACTGCCCTCTGGCCACATTCGATTTCGAAATACGGCTTGTTGCGACCACCGAATGCCGAGATTCTGGCGGTATTCACATCAACGAACCTGTATCTCGCAAAGAGCATTGCAGTATACGACTCAATGCTCCAGCAGTTCAGGGACGATTCGCGGCCATTCATATCATCTGAGATTAGCACTAGCCCGAAAGTATGCAGGACACTGCTCACTCTGGCTGGCGCAAGACCGGGAGATACAGTCTTCGATCCATTCTGTGGAACAGGGACAGTCCTTATGGAAGCGGCTCTGTTGGGTATGAAGTGTGTAGGGCTTGACTTGGACGGTAATGCAGTAGAAGGGACTCAGGCCAATTTGAAATGGCTAGGCAGAGAGTTAGGGTCGCACATCGACTTCAAAGTAATCAAGGGGGATGCTAGGGATAGCAACAATATCATCAAGGACCAAATAGATGCCATCGCATTCGAACCTCATCTTGGACCCGTGTATAAGTCAAAACCTGAACGAGATGAAGCCATGGAGGTGTTGAGGAGTCTCACTGACCTATACCGTGATACATTGAAAGCTCTGACTCAAATACTGAGACCTGACGGACGCATTGCCATGACGATTCCCGTCATCCGCACGCTATCTGGAGATGTGAGTATTGACTTCGACCAAATGCTGAGGGGAACAGGTCTGCAATACTATCGCTTCCTCCCTGAGAGAATCATTATTGGCCGCCCAGGAATGGAACGGGCAGTCCGAATAAACCCAAATCGTGGAGCTCTGCCTGAGCGGAAACGCGGACAAATCGTGCAGAGGATGGTCCTAATGCTAGGCAGGGGCTAGAAAAGGTACCTCACGACATCATCCAAAATGGCATATGTTTCTAGACGAGACAGATCTCTTTTGACATATACCATGGCTCGGTCAAAGATCATATTTCGAAACGCTTCTTCACTTGCTATTTCTTTCGTCGACGTTGATACTACTCGAAGCAGATCCTCGAGTGCTGTTCGCAACTTGCTGTAGTGGGCATTGTAGACATCTATCGATAAGATGTCGACTCCATTGTCATCTATAGTTACTCCAGTAAGGCATTGATCGCCATCGATGATTGGGGCTGCAAGTTCCTTAATCCGTTTCATGAGCTTCTTTCTACTCTTCTTGTCAA
Organism: uncultured archaeon; assembly: GCA_964413775.1. Taxonomy (GTDB): domain Archaea; phylum Asgardarchaeota; class Thorarchaeia; order Thorarchaeales; family Thorarchaeaceae; genus MP5-2226. Next base: position 1,172 of record CAYPUO010000403.1, on the reverse strand, counting down.
TCTTGACACTCAGAATAGCCCTGAAGAGATGACTGTACACCTCCAAACAGTCCATTGACTTTCCTGCAACAAGCGCCTCGTCGGTTTCTTCAAACTGACCAACCAGCTCATCGACGAAATTACCAAAGTGATTGAATGTCTGCGGGTTGCCATGCCAACCAGAAAGGATGGCATCAATTGTGGCTCCGTCAGGCACCTCGTTTCGCATGAACTCATTGAGAGCGTATTGCAGGATGAACCGCATATGGCCAATCCGGGCGGCCTTAGAAACAACCATCACAAAGAGGAGATAGTCATTCTCCTGCCAGATATACCTGGAGTTCTCCGTATCGATTATTCTAAGGTTTTCATTCGATGCCTTATCGATGAACGTATGTGTTGCTGACAGAAAAGGTGCGATGAGGTCCATATCGATGTCAATTCCACTGTAGGCCCTTGAAACGATATTTCTGCCGGTTGCCCGCTCGATGAGCCAGACACCTAGAATTGACCTATGATCAGACATGTCTTACTCATAAAGTCCGTACCATCGGATTATCTTAAGCCTATGTATGATAGTCTCACTAGTAGAACAGAATAGAAGAGGAAAACAGACAAGATGGGGCATGTGCCCCATCCGTCTCTATATGAGCGGACACAGGAACCTTCAGGTTGTTGAGATCTGAAGCTTGTCCACCATCTCTTTGTAGCGGTTACGTACCGTTACTTCAGTGACTCTCGCCGTCCGAGCAATCTCAAGTTGAGTGCGCCTTGCACCAGTGAGAATACTCGCGACATAGATTGCTGCGGCTGCCATGCCCTTTGGGTCCTTTCCGATTGTCAGACGCTGTTCCTTAGCCAACTGGAGGATCTCGATTGCCTTCGCCTTCGCTTCGCCGGGTATTCCCAGCTCAGTGCCGAATCTATGTATAAAGTCGATTGGTGATGAGTGGGGAATTTTCAGGTTTAGATAGCGGAGAATAAGGCGGACACAAAGACTCAGTTCTTTCCGAGTGATGTGTATTTGATCCGTGATTTCCTCCAATGGTCGGGGTACTTGGTGAACCCTGCATGCCAAGTATAATGAAGCCGCAATCATACCAAGAATGGTACGACCACGAGTCAGACGTTTTCGTAAGGCCTTTCTGTATATGACAGCTGAGGTCTCTCGAATTGAGTAGGGGATGCTCAAC
>CAYPUO010000402.1:0-3869 GCA_964413775.1 uncultured archaeon | reverse complement strand
GGCTTAATGGATGTCTTTGAGGACGCAGGAGTTCCAGTTGTAGGCATATCGGGTGGGTCAAGAGAGTCCCATCAGAAATTCAAGTCAAAGCACTCTATCAACTTCCCACTTCTAATGGACGAGGACTATAGTATCGCCAAACTATACGGAGTGTACAAGCCCATCAAAATCCTTGGGAGAGAACTACTGGGAGTGAAACGGGTCACGTTTCTGATTGATGAACAGGGAAACATACAATCCATCTTTGGTGGAGAAGAGGGTGTAGAAAGAGTCAAGACCGGACATCATGCACAACAGATTATCGAACAGTGGGGACTAAAGCTATAGCGGGAACCACTCGTTCCTCCTGTGAGTGTTGCCAATAGTGCTCAGATAGATTACCGTTGGCAGCTTTGTCACCCAAATCAGCCCATGCCTAAATAGAGTTCCCCGAGAATACAAGGCTCTCTGGCAAAAGGTGAGTCCAATATTGTCCGCCATGCTTTCAGTCTGCAATCAACCTGACATTTGAATAACGATATGTAAACAATCTTGGGAGAAAACATATCACAAATGCATAGTCTTTAATAGAGATGCCCATCCAGCTCAAGCCGTCTGGCCTGTATTAGCCGGCTAGTAAATGACGCAGGGGCATTTGTTTTGACTTCTGATGAGAAGACAATTGAAGAACTCAAGAAGAAGGCCGAGAAACCCGGTAAAGATGCCATGGTCTTGCATCCATTCTATAAAGGCAAGATCCAGTCTATCGGAAAGGCACCGGTACGTGATTTCTCAGACTTCGCAATCTCTAGCATATATTGAGTATTACTATGGCTAGCAAGACTACTCGCATCAGCGTGCCCAAGAAGTCAAGGCATCCCTACAAATCCAGAACTCCAGAGGATGTGGAGGTGGTAGAGTGGCTTTGCCCAGGAAAACATCTCTGCTCCATGCTCTCTTTTGATCAATAAGTGGAACCATATTCTCTCTGTACAATCGCTGATTAGAGTAACTACGATTGGCCGATACTGCATGTGGTCTTGCTAAACGATTTGATCCTGACTTACTGTCCTCACCTTGTGGGGGCTATCTGCGGGGTGTTGCATGTCCGAATGCTCCAATGCGATTCTCTTTGGTCGTTGCAGTCCGCTCAGGAAGAACAGGAGAAGTACATGAATCCCAAGGTTTTATCACTTCGTTGAACAGATGTCTGGCTCTTCGTTGTCACTCAGTTGAGACTGTCTAGAGGGACATGTACATTCAGAAACATCAGGGAGGGAGATTCTGGCGGTGGTCATGGGGCAGAAGCACCCTTCTTATGAAGACAGGTTGCAGATTGTTTTAGTGTCGTTCCTACTCTCTTACGTATTGTGCATAAAGGCCTGCCTCCTGATAATGTTTATTACAGAGTTCAGGTCTTGGGATTATTTGCCGGGAGGAGACTGGATATCCACATCATCCCCTTATTTCCAATGCCCTCGCAGTCCGGTCCTATTTTCCAACCATAAACAAGGGCACTCAACCGAGACACATTGCACCAGTCAGAGATGGCTCATGGTGACTTGACCAAGACTTCAGGTGGTCAATGACTGCTGGAGAGATCTTCAAGAGATTATGCTCAAGAGAAGGCTGCATGTAGCGCAGACCATAGACCCTTGTACAATGAAGCGCAGCATGGCTGCATCGTAGAGCAGGAGAATGATGGTAATCCGAATATAGATTCAGCCTTCGCGCATGCGGGCCTCAGAAACCGGAAGGGGCTGTACAGACGCTTGGCTAACAGCAAGAGAACAGCATGGTTCCTATGGAAAATACCTAGGTTGAGAGGTATACGATTCGACAACGACTACCAACAGCAGTCCGGGCTTGCCAGTGATAGCTACCTAACGGAGTAGATAAGATGTGCCTCTGAATGAAAGAAGGGGCACCCGTGCTAGGAAAGTAAATATAATATGATAGCTCATAATATATTATAACATTTTATCCTATCAGTCTAGTGGGGTAAGGGCGATGGCATCTTGGACTATGAATAAATCAGATATCATGACGGACATGCTCGTGGTCCCTCTCCTCGTGATCTATCTCTATCTATATACTAGTCCGTACTCGTCTTCCGTCCTTGGAAACGAGGTGTTTCTTTTCTGGCAGGTCGCGGTATCATTTGTGCTTTCCCTCTCTGTTGCTATCATCCTTGTCCACGCACTCCTCTTGTATGGTCAGAGCAGGGCCGTCAACGACCTAGTCCTTGCTGGAATCAGTTTCGATGTCTTGATCATATCGTTTGTCTATGGCTTCGGTGAGATAGTGAGTCTTGCAGGCGATGCCGCGTTCATTCCAAAAGCGAACCTAATATCCGAGGTCATCTTAGCCGCAGTCCTGACAAGTGTGGGATTCGCTATGTGGCTCTTCCTGAAGGATAGAGTCATATCTGCGAAGACGAGCATCGTGTCTGGACTGTTGGGATTCTTGCTGATCCCCATCGTCTGCCTCCTGCTTATCGTACTTCCGGTGGGAGACCTGAGCCAAGTCCTCGGATCGATTGCTAGGCTCGACGTTCAAGGGGGAGTAGTTGCATTTATTGTGGTTGTCAGTGCCTTCAACATTGTGTTCCCTGCAAGACAATGGGTACAGAGTCGGGGGAAGGAGAGTACCGCCGTTGTGTTTGGAAGCATCTTTTGGCTCCTGGGCGCACTATTCTTTGCAAAACCCCATGGGGAAAATGCAGTTGCAGAGGTAGTTGGCATTGCATCAATAGCGACTGGGTATTTGGTCATAGCAGTCTGGTTGATAACAACATCGTTATTTGAGCCCCATCGTGTGCTCACAAGGATGATAGAAGACAGGACCCATGAACTTGAGCGCTCAAACCTGGAGATCGAGTATTATCTGAGCATGTGGAGCCATGAATTTGGGAACTCCTTGCAGGGAATTATATCGTATCTTGAGATAATCAGTATGACTGTTTCCGAAGATAGCTCCTTGAGAAACCTCTCCCTAGAGGCTGAAATTCTGGTGAGGAGAACAGAGTTGATTCTCCATGTTGTCCGCGACCTCCTCAGACTTAGAGAGACAAGTCCAGACAACCTTCAGCAAGAGCCTGTCGCGGGGTCCCTCTCCTCCGCTATTGCCATGACAGCCTACATGGTTGGTGAAGAAGCATGTCGAGTCATCGTGAACAGCCCAGACAATACTGATGTATTAAGAGCACCTCAAGTGATAGAAGCCGCCTTTCTGGATTTGCTCCTCTACCTATTAAACAACATCGTGCCATCCAACGCCCAGATTGGTATCAATATGAGAATCAAGAGGAGTTCGCTAGACGTAGAGTTCGATGCTCCTGGACAAGAGATGCCTCAGGATGTCATAGACTCGTTGTTTCAGCAGTATATTCCAAGGTCAACTGCAATGGGGCTAGACCTCTTCGTGGTGAAGAAGATTATTGATAGGCTTGGCTGCAGACTGGAATACAGCTACGATCAAAGACACATGTCCAATCTATTCAAGATTATCGTCCCCATACAGTGAGTATGCAGATTGACCTTTCAAAAAGACCTCGTAATACCGAACTCATGGCAAATCAGGTCCATCGAGCTCAAAAGAGATAGGGCTAAGTATCACTGAGTCTATACTCAGGGTTCACGGTCACAAGGAAGCTTGCACAGACACACAAGCACAACGCAGACTTTTGGTTAGGACTGGCGGACATGCTGCTTCTGAGGATGAATACAGAGAATCCTAAGAGGTACTGCGACCAGTGCTTGATTAGACGCCGAATATTCGCTTTCGCAGATCCATCCAGCCTTGGTTTCTAGGATGACTGGCAGGCCTGAAACGTCGATATCGCCATTCCGTAGAGTGGCCACGTAGAGCCCAACGCACTGTCAGCTATG
>CAYPUO010000401.1:0-3885 GCA_964413775.1 uncultured archaeon | reverse complement strand
CGCTAATCTCATTGCCAGCTACTTTGCCGAGATATGGGAGTTCTTAATATTCATTGGCAGGATATCTGCTGTCATAGTTGTTCTGGTCGGTGCTATACTCTGGTTTACTGAAGTAAACATAAAGAGAGGCAGAGGGCTTGTGTTTGGTGGTATCATGCTAGCAATTATTGTGCAGTATTTTGTTGTCTATCCACCAACTTTTGTCCTAATGCAGTAATCATAGTAAATCCTTTGCGATTGCTTCCAGTGTATCTGCAAACAGATCGATTTCTCCTGCTGTATTATAGATGTGCAACGATGCCTGTACTACTCCTTCGGAAGCAGCTCGTCTTACAAGAGGATGTGCACATAACAGACCACTTCTTACAGCTATATTAGATTGATCAAGAAAGAGTGCAATATCATGGCAACTGACTGTATCCTCGTCACCCAGATTAAAACTGAAGATGGTTGATGATGTAGTTGGAGTGCCGTAGATTGAAACGGAGTCAATGGAGTCTAGTCTTTCTATCATATGCTCTGATAGGCTGTGCAGATAGGCTGCTATTGTTGGAAGGCTTATATCCATCAAGTAGGCGATTGCTGCACTAAGTCCTGCGATTGCAGGAACATTGAGGACACCTGATTCGAATTTATCTGGCTGTAGGGCCACCTCAAATGACGTTGGAAGCACATTTGTCACACCCGACCCTCCTAGTATGCCTGGAATATGCTCAGCACCTAAGGAAGATTCTATCCATTGAATCGATAGACCTGGTATACCCATTAGACTAGTATTTGCCGAAAATATAGCTATATCGAGTCCAGTCCTGAGTATATCTCTTAGGTCGTAGGGCATAGAGCGACTCAGGTCTGAGAGAAGAAGAGCTCCCATTTCGTGTGCTATTTGAGATATCTCGGAGAGCGGATTTGCTGTTCCAAGACCAATCGTTGTGCTTCCTGCAGCCACGATTCCCGTTTTCTCATCAATTAAGTCAGTGAGCATATCCACCTGAAGGACACCGTTATCATCAATCGGAATAGTCTTGATTGTTAAACCAAGTATCTGACAAACGCGTTGTAGTGCTACTAATGTTGAATGTTCTTCGCTTTCTGCTATGAGAACGGTATCACGACCGTTTCTTTTCCAATCATACCCCAAGGCAAAAGAAGCTATGCCAGATGGTATTGATTTCTGGAAAGATATTTGCGATTCTGATGTTTCCAACACTTCAGCAACTGATTTTCTAGCTTTCTCAACAATTCTCCCACCTTGTACAGCCAAGGTATGTGCGCCTCGACGCGTTGAGGCGGTAATGTTAGATAGAAAGGAATTAACAGCATCTACTGAAACTTTTGGGACAAGCGTCGTACTAACTGAGTCGAGATAGATTAGGTTGGGGTTGGATAGTAAAACCGGAAAATCAGAACGGACATCTAGGTTTGCCATGGCCTTTTGTAGTAATGATGACCTTTAATTGTAATGATTGTGAGAAGTGATTTAATGCAGTTGATAAACGAAGGCTACTTCCTTGTCACCCGTAGCGACCTTATTTTTGAAGTCAAGGGAGGAGTTCATCCATCTGACCGCATCATTGCCTATGTTAGATATGTTCCTGATGAAGACGGAAACAGAATGGACTTGCACGGAGAGAAATATAAGAAGATCTACTCTCTCAGCAAACGAAATCAGTATCTTCATGACAATTATAGTGAATTCTTATGGTTCGATAGGCATAGCAATCGTGTCGTCCAGGCTGTTCCCTTATCTGAAATTAAGTCTGTCTTAGATCCTGTTGATGCTGTGAAACAGCTAAGAGATAGGAGGAAGGGCCTGAGTCAACTGCAGGAGAAGACTATTGAGCTAGCAACAGTACTAGTTGATTCATCAGGAATACCTTGGTCAGCTATTGGAGTAACTGGTTCTCAGTTAGTGGACCTAGCAACGGAAGAATCTGATATTGACCTCGTGGTTTATGGGGAAGATGAATGCAGAAGACTGTATCAGTCACTTGAACAGATCTACATGAATCATAAAGATTTGGAGAAATATGAAGGAGAAATACTTCAGGAACATACCGAATTTAGATGGAACAAAAATAGCCCTTGTTGGAATTGGTTACTGGCTATTGAAAGAGAAAAGCTGCTCCAGGGAATATATCATGAAACCGAGTTCTTTTTGAGATGTGTCAGAAACCGTAGTGAGAACACTCTTGGCTACGATGAGTATGAATACAAGTTCCTGGGTGAAGAAACGGTAGAATGTGTTGTTACTGACGACTCCCAAGGAATATTCACGCCTTGCGAGTATACCGTCGAGTGTGATATGATGCCAAACCTCAAGAAACTTGTGAGTTTTAGGGGCAGGTTTACAGAACATGTTCAAGTGGGAGCTCATATTAGAGCTGCAGGTAGACTCGAAGCAGTATGGAAAGATGGTAAGGAGAAATACTTGCAGCTCGTACTTGGAGAGAAACCTTCCGATTATCTGGTTCCTATCTCTTGTCTAGATGACTAGTCGCCTTTCTTCATATCCGATTCACCTTATACTTCATTAACACGAATTCACAGATCTCCATTGTGAATGGCGCCCTTTTTGTGAATGCCAGAATACAAAGAGTGATGATAGCACTTGCTTTTCTATAAATCGAATGTCATAGTGGTGCTAATGCCTGTGAATAAAGACACCCCTTCGTTTCCAGTGGAACTAAGTAAATAGCGTTTTGATGTTAGTATGATACTGTTCACAAGCACCATAGTCAAGTGAATATTGAACTAAATGGATATAACTCTTATTTATCTTAAATAAGCCATAATAGTACTTATTTTGTATCGTGGATTTCAAACGCAGTTTTAACACACAGGATAGAATGCGCATGAGCCTAGAAGAGCTATGGGCGCAATATCTTCTGCTTACTCCTGTATATACGATTCACATACTCACACTTATTTGCTGCCGTGATAGAAATTGTTGTGAATAAAGTCAGTTGTGTATAGGATTGATGTATAATGCCAGAGGATGGTAGAACGAATTATTTGTATGCATTCACGTATAATTCATCTCCAAGGACCAAGGAGATATTTCAATGTAGATACGTTCTGCCTGATGAAGCTCTCAAACGATTCAGAAAAATGTTAGCACTGGCAGAATCTCCTTTTGACTTCAAAATAGTTGTTTCAGATGAACTGACAGAAGAAGAATCAAGCTTTCAAGTAAAAGGTAGTAGCATAGAAGAGATGTTTGAGAAGTTCAAGGTGTTTCTTGAAGCAAGTACTGGCTATGCATTTAGCGAGAAGCCAGCTGAAACAGCTGATCAGGAGATTGAAGACACAAGCTACGAAATGATGAGCAACTATGAGAAACTACAGATGATAATCTATGCATCGTTCAAACATGGAAAATTCTCATCGCTTGATGTAACAGAGATTTACCAAGATACATTTGAGGAAGGACTCCCCAAGAGCACGGCTTCAACATATCTGGCGAGAATGTGGAATGAAGGGAACGGTCACCTAGACAGACTTGGAAATCGATCTGGATATACGTACAGGCTCAAGACGGAACTTGAAGAGGTCCAAAAGGAAATTGAAAGAGCAGAAGATATCCTATCATCAGTTCAAGTGAGAATTGGCAAGGAATAGTATATCTTCGACTTGATTTGCTAACTCAGGACCATGGTTTTTTCTTCAAAACGAATACCAAGTGTTTCGAGCTCTTGGAGAATCGGTCCATATATTTCAGGTATAATTGGGCGATGCACGCCAACAACTCTGATTGTAGCTTCTAGTATCATCCTGCTCGCTATGGCAACTGGCAATGCAACTGTCCGTGACATGGAGCTATCACCATGAGAGATCCCGTAGTCAATGAGAGATGATGTGATCCTTTCTTGATGATCAGAGTAC
>CAYPUO010000400.1:0-3888 GCA_964413775.1 uncultured archaeon | reverse complement strand
GTCTATGGGATTCTACTCCCTGCAATGGGATGGTGGCTCGCCGGCTTCGTGTGGGGCTATGCATTCCTGCTATTCTTAGTGACTGATGCGCTGAAGGTCCTCTTCTACAAGAAGGGAGGACTTGAGATGTTTGAGGAAAAGGACGGAGAGGAAAAACCTGAGAGTATATCGACTGGCTAGAAGAAGAAACAGATACCCAGCTCATTCATTGCGGTCTGTCGAGGGCCTCCTGAAGAAGGGCCTCTCCTACGCTCCTGAAATACCTCAATTTCCAGTCGGACATCAGGAAAAAGACGTGATTATTGGAGCCGAGAGACTACCGCCAATAGTCTACAGGAGGGAGAAGGACGGATCCTAGGATCAAGGCAGAGTGGGATACACTTCGGACAGTGGCAATCCATCGACCAAGTATGGAGATGTTCTTTGGTCTACTCGAACCATATGCTTCGCTATATGAGAGAGCATTCAGCAAGAATGGAGCTATTAGAGAACATGAACTGCTTGAACATGTCCTGACGCATGAATTCCACGTGAAAGTGTACAAACTGTACAGTACCATCGTTGAAGCGGCGGAACATGATCCAAAAATGCGGGAGATGCTTGTCGACAGTGCTTATGAAACTGTCAACGTCATAGGTAAGCAAGAAGATGTGGACCTCGCCACCAAAGAACTCAAGAAAAACAGAGACATTCTCGACCCGAGTCACTTCTTGGATATCCTCCTGCTTAACCCCCAGATAGAGCTATCAAGCGAGACTGGGGCAAGGATGATCCATCTCAATGTGAAAGAACGAGAACCGCTTGCCAATCTCTATTTCATGCGGGACCAGCAAGCAGTCACAGACAAAGGGATTTTCCTTTCGAGAATGAGTAAGCCTCAAAGAAGAAGGGAGTCAAAGGTCACAGAGTTGCTCTGGAATGCCCTTGATGTTTCAATCGTACACTCAGTCGAGGAACCCGGGACCTTCGAGGGAGGAGACTTCATCCCTGCCAAGGACTTCGCCTTGGTTGGCGTTGGCGACCGTACAAATGCAGCCGGAATAGAGCAGCTCCTCTCAAAGGGATTGAACTTTGATGAGGTTGCAGTTGTGCATCAGCCAAACCATCCGCTCCTGCCGACAGATGAGCCTGATCCAATGGTGAATATGCATCTTGACACCTACTTCAACATCGCATCAAGCGGCGTTGCGGTGGGACTCGAACTCCTGCTCAAGGAGGCAACCGTCGACGTCTATCAGCGTGCCGGGAAAGGAAAATATGAGAAGAGAGAAGGAAGTGCCAGCCTCCACTCTTACATCAAGGACTGGGGGTTCGAGATAATTGACATTACAACATTAGAGCAACTCTGCTATGCATCCAACTTCCTCACCATCAAGGACGGCCAGATAATAGCTGTAGAAGTTGAGCGAGATGTTAGAGATGTTCTTAAGGACTTGAAGTCCAAGGCAGCAGAGGATCCAGTCAAGTACGGGAGAATGGAGATTCAGGCAGAAAAGGACTACGACTACTTGAAGTCTGAGTCTGAGTTCTTTCCCCATAAGCGACTCATCTACGAATACGGCATTGACGCATACCCGCTTGTTCTCAAGAACCTTACAGGAGGGTATGGGGCAGCGCACTGCATGACAGCAGTGCTGGAGAGGAAGTGATATGAGTGGCCCAAAAGAGGGACCATGTCAAGATTTTGGTCGCCTTAGGCGGCAACGCCATTCTAAAACATAGTGAGAAGGGGACGGCTGAACAACAGAAGGCAAATGTCCAAGTCACAGCGACCAAGCTAGTCAAGCTCGTACAAGCAGGATATCATCTCATTGTCACCCACGGTAACGGACCTCAGGTTGGAGATATCTTGTTGAAGAATGACCTGTCCAAAGCTGAGTTGCCACCGATGCCTCTCGATATCTGTTCTGCAGAGAGCCAGGGAATGATAGGCTACATGCTCCAGCAGAGCCTGCAGTCAGAACTCAACAAGGCCAACATCAAGATCCCAGTTGTGACAATTGTTTCACAGACCTTGGTGGACGCAGACGACCCTGCATTCTCAAACCCGACAAAACCCATAGGACCATTCTATACAGAAACAGAAGCGGTCGACCTCAGGAAAAGCAAGGGCTGGACAATACTCGAGGATAGTGGAAGGGGTTACCGACGCAGGGTGCCTTCACCTGAACCTAAAGCGATTATTGAGAGAAACCTTGTTTGTATCCTCTATGAACAGGGAGTACTGGTAATTGCAAGCGGAGGTGGAGGAGTCCCTGTAGTACGCGAGAATGGATCTATCCATGGAGTAGAAGGTGTCATCGACAAAGACAGAGCAGCCGTGTTGCTGGCCGAAACCGTAGGAGCAGAAACTCTACTGATACTGACCGATGTGGACAATGCATACATAGATTACGAAACTGCCGCTCAGAAAGCCTTAAACAGGGTTTCATCACGCGAGATGCGCGAGTTCCTTGAGCATGGTCAATTTGCGTCTGGGAGCATGAAACCTAAGGTGGAAGCAGCAATTAGATTCATTGAACACGGCGGAAAAAAAGCCATAATAACATCAATACATAATGCTATGAAAGCCCTCGATGGAAAATCAGGCACTATCATCACAATTGATGGTGAGGTGTAGAAAATGTCACATTTAACAGATCTAGTTGATAAGTTCTACCTGACCGGTAAGGCGGACGAGAACATGAAGATAAGGCTCGTACTTGAGATGGTTGAGTACACAATTACGTATCCTCCTGCTCAACAGATCGAAAACTACGAGATATCCTTCGTGAGAAGGTGTGTTCAACGCGTAATCAGAATAATCGAGGCTAGAGGAGAACACCTGCTTGCGGACAGAATCAACAAGATTTGGAAAAAGAGAGAGCACCTCCTCCAAATAGCTGAAAACGCACATCATTTGAAAAAAGACTACATGGATGATATTGAATACCATGAGGAAATAATGTGGCTAAGGAATCAGATTGGAGAGATCCCAAGTTAAGCCACGCTTTTTTTAGATTCCATTGGCTCTCGCATCAGTACTAGGAGGTCCCCTACACTCTTTCGGTGGGCCTCTGTCATGTTGGTCCGGTCGCTCACTGGGGGAGATAGTAGTGCATATAGAACACAATGCCAAGTAGCAAGGTCAATATCCAGAGAAGAAGAACCGTCCTCATCTCACGACGCTTCCCACAACTTGGAGCTCTCTTGGGTCTCTAGGATACGATGAATCGCATACTGAATAAGCCCGCTCCTGAAATCGCAATAAGGCCAACAATCACATGTCCCAGTGTTGTGATTACACCCGGACTCGTAGGCTCAGATACAAGTACATTCCAATTCAGAATCAGAGAAGGCAACATGACAGACAGCAGCATCATGATGTTGGTTATCGTGGCAGTCGCCATTATGAGACCATGGTTGCGGCGTACGTGTTTCACACGCATAACATATCCTCCAACGACAAGCAGCAGCAGAAGCATGAGTTGGACAATAAGATTGATGTCGAAGATAATGAGCGATGTTGTGCCGAATATCACCATGCGCCAAGCCTCAGTCAATAGTATGCTATCCTGACTTAAACATGAGGACCTTTTCGGGCGATACGGAGAGCCCAATAATACTAGTCGTTCAGAGGTACATGCCAGTAGGTTTAGATACGTAGTTTCTGTTATGTTTGGAGAATAATGAGCCCGCTATCGTATCACCTGAGCAGCTCCACTAGGCCTCATTGCGGAAAGACAACTCCTATACAGAAGGGTCTAATCCTTAGCAGGCAAGGGGGCAAGGCAGACCTTTGCGAGGGGGGAGTTGGATTTGGAGTACCCATCCTCCAATACGGGCGAGACTTCGTTTTTCCAGGTTCGTCAAAGGTGTCAGATGAGGGCGAGCTAAGGGGTACTGAGA
>CAYPUO010000399.1:0-3892 GCA_964413775.1 uncultured archaeon | reverse complement strand
GATCAAAGAGATTTGCGAAGAAGCATTAATCTACGGGTTCAAATCTGTCTGCATCAACTCAGTCCATGTTGAATATGCGGCAGAGCTGCTGAAAGACTCTGATGTGTTTGTCTGCAGTGTTGTTGGCTTCCCTCTCGGTGCAATGACAACCGCCTCTAAGGCGTTTGAAGCAAAGGAGGCCGTCGGCAATGGGGCACATGAGATTGATATGGTCATGAATGTCGGTGCACTGCGGGATGGCAATACTGATTTCGTCCGCAATGACATTGCTGCTGTTGTTGCAGCTTCAGGGGATGCCCACGTGAAGGTCATCCTTGAAACCGGCCTTTTGACCGACCCACAAAAGATCGAGGCATGTCATATCTGTAAGGATGCTGGAGCGCATTTTGTCAAGACTTCAACAGGTTTTGGACCCATGGGTGCAACGCCTCATGATGTACGGCTAATGAGGGAAGCTGTAGGACCCTCGATGGGAGTGAAGGCCGCTGGTGGGATTGGCACCTTCAAGGATGCATGGCGAGTAATAGAAGCCGGAGCTGATAGGATTGGAGCAAGTGCTGGTGTCGCAATAGTGGAGGACTTCCGCTGGGCACATTACAGCGACACATGGCTGGAGCCGGACAAGCCCTGCTGGACATGTCCAAGCCGGCAGGCGAGTATTGCTAAGCAGCCGAAAGATGTCTACCTGTGGTACAAACAACGCTGTGTTACATGTGAACACAGTGATCAGAACATCTTCAATGACTAGGAGGAACCGCGATGAGTGAAGAATCCACAGCTCAACCATATTCAGAAACCACTATTCTCTACGTATCACTATCCGACAAGACGATTAGGCGAGAGCCCATTCCAGCAGACCTCTATGAGCAGTACTTGGGAGGGCGAGGCCTTGGGGGCAAACTCCTCTATGATAACATGCGACCTGGCACAGACCCACTATCGCCAGAAAACCGGCTTATCTTTGCAGTAGGCCCTAGCACCGCAAGTATCGTCCCCACAGCAGGACGGTTCGAAGTAATCACCAAGTCCCCACAGACTGGGACCATCTTTGACTCAAACTGCGGCGGCTATTTTGGACCACAGCTACGTCGCGCTGGCTACTCTGCAGTTGTCTTTCAGGGCAAGTCCGACAGTCCCGTGTACCTCTGGATAAATGACGATGAAGTAGAAATCCGGGAAGCTTCTGCTGTGTGGGGTAAAGATACAGGTGCGACTACTGATATGCTTCTTCAGATGACTGATGAGAAGGCGCAGGTTGCCTGCATCGGCCCGGCTGGTGAGAACCTAGTAAAGATGGCTGCCATCATCAATGACAAACACCGTGCGGCAGGACGCGGGGGAGTCGGTGCTGTCATGGGGTCAAAGGGTCTGAAGGCCGTCGTTGTAAAGGGCACAAAGTCGGTTGCAGTCCATGATAAGGAACGCTTGAACAATGCAGTAGTCCGGGCCCGACGACTCTTCAAGAGGAGCGGGGTGACTGACAAGTCACTTCCTGTATACGGCACAGCCGTGCTCGTTAACGTAATCAATGAGTATGGGATGCTCCCTACGCACAACTTCCAAGAGGGGACTTTCAATGATGCAGAGGGTGTTTCAGGAGAAAAACTCCTTGAACGACTCTTGGTCAAGACCTACAACTGCTATGGTTGTCCCATCGGTTGTGGTCGTATCAGTCGTGTGCGTGGCAAAGATGTGGGAGGCCCTGAGTATGAGTCCATATGGGCATTGGGTCCTCAGTGTGGGATTAACGACCTTGAGTGGATTGCTGAGGCAAACCACAAGTGCAATCTTCTGGGTATGGATACCATTTCCGTCGGCAGCACCATAGGATGTGCTATGGAGTTGGTCCAGCGAGGCAAGCTTGAGGCCTCACTGAAATTCGGGGACACTATGGGGATACTTGAGCTCCTTGAGGACATAGGTTACCGGCGTGGTCTAGGAAATGACCTAGCCGAAGGCTCTCGTCGGCTAGCAGACAAGTACGGTGCTCCAGAACTCTCTATGCACGTAAAGGGTCTTGAGATCCCGGCCTATGACCCTAGAGGCGTACAGGGGCATGGTCTGGGCTACGCAACCTCTAACAGAGGTGGCTGCCATCTCCGGTCATATCTGATTGGCCCTGAGATTTTAGGCGCACCAGTCCTGGTGGACCGTGACAAGACCGAGGGTAAGGCTAGTCTCGTAATTCTCTATCAGGATCTCTCTGCTGCAATGGATGCCATGGTTGTCTGCAGATTCACAAACTTTGCACTGACGGTTGATGACTACGCGGAGATGGTTTCCGCAGGGACAGGGCTCGAGATGAGCGGCAAAGACCTCCTAAAGGTCGGTGCTCGCATATGGAATCTGGAACGTATCTTCAACATGAGAGAGGGATTTACCGCAGAGGATGACAAGCTCCCCGAGCGATTCTCCGAACCGCTGCCAGAAGGCGGCTCCCGAAATAGAGTGTCACATGCGGGTGAGCTCCTTCCTGAATACTACGGATTACGAGGCTGGGATAAGGATGGTAGTCCAACAGATGAAACGCGCGCGAGTTTCGGTCTATAGCAGCTAGCGATAACTCGATATTGGTCTAGGCGTGCCAATCTAGGTCGACACACACGGAGAATGGTTAATCTGCCACGAAGAAAAGGACGCAAGAAGTTTCGCAGAGGCCATGCGCCCTATCTAACTAAGATACGATGCTTTTGGTGCGATACCTGTAATGTCCCCCGGATCGCGGCGGCAGAGTGTTCGGTATGTGGCTCTCCAGCACGCACTGTCAAGCTGTCACCCCCAGGTGACCCCTACCCTGCGATGGATGGACATATATTCAGGGCCATCCACGCGATTGATGCCCAATATGGTGATGGAGTTGGCTCGTCTCTACTGCCATCAGATAAGACGATTCTCTTCAACAAGGTCCCTTCGCTTGATGCGATGTTCGAAGTAGTCGTAGATGGTCATATCATAGGGAAGCTCAAGTTTGAGATCACTGACCAAGATTACAAGTTTCTTCCCACACTTGAGGGCGGCCGCCGGATTGGAGCAGTGAGTGGACATAAGTGGGTGTCCTGTCACGATGGTGTACTGAAATATCTCAAGGACGGAGCAAATCTTCTACTCCCTGGAGTCCTCGGATGCGACTCTGGTATCCTGAAGAACGATGAAGTATGGCTCATTGACACAAATGGTATGGTGATTGGGGTTGGGACTGCACGGATGTCCGGTAAAGAGATGGCAACAAATGAAAAGGGGCATGCAGTGAAAATAAAGGAGGTAGCTGATCCTATTGCTCCACAGATAAACCCCAAGGCAGCAAGTTGGGATGATGCAGTCAATGCAAACCAAGCAGATATCGCTGCAATTGAAGACGAAGTCCTATCTTTCGTCAGCCGGACCATCAAGAAAGTCCGTGCTCCAGTCGTTGTTGGGTTCAGCGGAGGCAAGGACTCTCTGGCTACATACTTGCTAGTGGAGAAAGCTACACCCAAACCTCCTCCAATGTTCTTTATCAACACCGGACTCGAACTCCCTGAAACCGTTGACTATGTGAAGAGGTTTGCAGCCTCCCGAGGTGCAGAGGTTATTGGGGAGGATGCTGGCGATCGGTTCTGGGACTCTGTGGACGTTTTCGGTCCTCCTGCACGGGATTTCCGTTGGTGTTGTAAGGTCCTTAAACTCGGGCCTGCTGCAACGTCAATATCAGAAACACTCGGTGGGACAAGCCTATCATTCATGGGGCAACGAAAGCTTGAGTCCTTTGCTCGCTCCATTGAGCCAAGAATTACATCTAATCCGTGGGTCCCTGGGCAGACCTCCGCTAATCCAATTCAGAATTGGAATGCACTAGAGGTATGGCTCTACATCTTCCGAGAGAAAGTTCCATTCATCGAGCTCTACAAGAGAG
>CAYPUO010000398.1:2094-3894 GCA_964413775.1 uncultured archaeon | reverse complement strand
CTCCAACGACGCAGAGCCACGACAGATCCTCCAATAACGATAAACATGCTCATCATTAGGAGGAATGTCTGGAAGAGTGACACTGGAATCCTGAACGAGCCGAGGTTTAGGCCAAGGTATGTGAAGGGACCCAGCAGATCAACGGTGGCCTCTGTGACCGTGATGCTGAGTCGGGCAGTCTGCTGTGTGCTCGTTGTGATATTCTGGCAGAGCGGCGCCATGAGTGTGACTGATAGGATGTACGGAGTCTGGCTCCTCACCCCAACATCTCCGCTGAATAGGTTGAACCAGTACCGACCAGTCGACTCATCATAGTTGATACCATTGCTGAGTGAGTAGACCAAGTCATTATTGATTGTAACCTCGATAGTTGACGCTATGGCTGGTGTAATTGGCGTGGAGAAATTACCAGCTTGCTCCATAAACCGGAACCAGACGACCATTGTCTGACCCTCCTCAATCCTGAAGTCGTTCTCAGCTGTTTCAAATGTGGTCTTGGCGATGAGCCTGAGGGTCGGATTCAGGATTACGGTTGTGTAGTTCTCAAGTTCAGCTTGGATGCTCAGAGTTATGACCGCTGGGATAAGACTGGCATCGACTTCCTGCGGGTTGAATGCCAACAAGTATTGCTGTGTAGGAGCCTGATAGGTTGCAGTGAACAATGCACCACCGTACATCATTGTTATGTTCGCGTTGCTGAGAATGCCGGAGAGATTGACCGAATTGTCATCGATAGTGTAGGTCAGGAATATTCTGCCTGTTCCCTCTCCATAGATGATGTCGTAGACATTCTTGTCAGATGCGAGCACTGCGTTCACGGGATTGATACTCATCTCAATGACTTGGTCACTGATGGTGAAGTTTTCGTTCACTACTCTGACAATAAGGTATCTTGTTCCTGCTGGAACATCCTTAGTGCTAACAGTTGTATTGTAGTTCCGACTAGCAGCCCGATAAGTGAGTTGCCCACTTATTGAGTAGCCCTGCCAGATATAGAGCACAGTAGCGAACTCCATAGCTGCGGGTGAAGCACCATACTCATTCCATACTCGTACACCTAACTCGAAGTCCTGTGACCAAGTAAATTCTCTTGAATTGAGCCCAGGCGCATCGACGTAGATACTGCCGGGGATAGGATCAACAACCACTGATGATGTATTAGTACTATCAACGTAGTTAGGCAAAGTATAGACAAAAGTTAACCCATATGCAGTCGGAGAAGCTGAGAACCAGTCCTGTGAGTTGACAGTAGCTGTAAACGTGCCGTTTTGGCAGTTCGTCATTGATATTGAATATGTCCCATAGTTCATCACTATCGATGCACCTTGCCAAATAAGCTGGCCATGGACTGCATCGTATAGGTCGGCACGGACTGCAAATGAGTCACTCCAGTTCACATTATCGATTGGGTGGACAACCAGTGACGCATCAGTTTCTCGGACAAGTATGATAACAGTTGTCAATGGATGCGCCTGGAATCCGTTCCGTTCCATTGCGATATGGATTACATAAACTGAGCCCTGGACATTCGCACTCATCCCTAATGTGCGCGTATTGACCGTGAGGGAGTACCATCCCCCACCCTCATTGACACTAGAAGTTATAGGAATCCCAAGAGGAATGAGGTCATATGATTCAGAGTCAGCATAGGTGATCGGTAGGTTATCAAGAGTGTTATTCCAGTAGAACGTGACATTGAACACGTCAGCATAGAATACTTCGAAATACTGCTGATCCAGCACAACCTCGTTTGGCACTGCGTCTATCCGCACAAACACGGTTAGCTCATCCTGTGTGCCG
>CAYPUO010000398.1:0-2084 GCA_964413775.1 uncultured archaeon | reverse complement strand
AAGAGTGGCAGTAATTACGATGTCATATAGTGCCTCTTGAGGGACAGCATCAAATGCATTTAGTGTTAAGTTATAAATCCCGCCAGAGAAAGCATCGAGGTTTCCGCCCTTGTCAACTACTGACTCTAAGTACCATCTATAAGATACAGTTGCCCCATCAACGGTAGTGTTGACACGCGACTGGTCATAGAGTGTTATGGACAAATCAAATGTTCTGGTCCAATATACCTCAAGAGGGTTCTCAATGGATCCATACTGGCTCACAATCAGCAATGGCACCTTGACGGTTATTGTTAGGTCAATCAATCCATCTTCATGGTTGTCTTTCATAAGGTAGAGGCGAAGGACCTTAGTGTCTGCTTCCACTCGAGTGCTGACAGTTACTCTATAAACGCCATCACCTAGCTCCTGTACAGATACTGTGTCAGTCCAGTTATTTGAGAATGATGCACCAGTAAGACCAGCGCTGTCCGAATACCTTGTGAAGGATACGTCGAAAACTGCCGGGGTAAGCCAGTCGACTGTCGCCGAGTCTGAAGATACTGGAGACACTGCGGTTGCAGCTTTACTCACTGTGATGAAGTTCAATGCGTCTGTGATGGTTGCAGTGGCAGCCTCATAGTTGGCCCTCACACAGGTCACCGTGAGGTTCCACGAACCTACCGGTAGGATGCTCTTGGCGAAAGCATAGGTGAGAACTCCACCAGAAACACTGAGAGTTCTTGTTACATTCAGATAGGACACACCTGTGTCGGTATACCAAGAGATCAAGACCTGAACACTCGACAGAGTGGGCACGGTAGCATTTCCTGCAAAACCATATTCGAATGTATAGCCAATTGTTGTCGGGTCCCACATATAGTTAGGTATCGAAACAGGAGTCACCTCCATTGGAATATCAACAATTGTGACCCCTACTGCTAGACTCTGATTGATATAGTCCCTCTTTTGCAGGGTGAGTGTAACAGAATACACACCTGTGTCAAGGCCATTCAGCACAGATGGCAGAATCTGATACAGGTATCCAGATTCGCTAAGGGTTCCAGACCTCACTTCAAGCGCACCCAGCTTCACTACATAGCTATAGACATCCAGCCCAGTGACATAAACGCCGTTGGTGGTATCGTAAAGCCAATAGTCATGTGAACTGTGATTGCCATACTCCTCCGTGTACGAGTAATCACTCACTCCGAGAGTGGTCTGAGCAGGAAGGACCGTGAGATAGACCGTGACTGTCGCAGGATTGTCATAACCATCAGTGTGAGCGCTGACGGTCACTGTGTAGGGAGTTTCAGATACGTTTAGATTCCAGTAGTCAGTGTCTATTGTCATGGAGTAGTTTACTGATGTCAGTTGTGAAACCCAACTACTCGAAGCCATGGTCCATGTCCCCCACCCTACTGGAACTGATCCCAAGAAGATTGTGAAGTTCACCCATGTTGTAGAATCGATACTAACTGGTCGAGTCAGTCCAGTTAGGTATCTATCGAAGTACCCAGAGATGAAACTCGCATTTTGCCCCCAGCGGGCAGAGAGATAAGATGTGGTGACATTCATTTCGGTATACGCATCCGTATATGCCGGGGCGGTAATTGTTATGTTGTTAACCCACCACCATTGACCATCGCACTTGAGCAGAATCTCTGAGTAAAGTCCAGCATTTGCGGAGCCACCACCTGCGACAACGGTTACATTGTATGATACAGAATAGGGCTGAGACATGTTTGCATGGATATAGAGAAATGACAAAAGGCCGCTGCTGTTTGTACTGCCGTATGCAACCAGTGAGCCGCCACGAAGCGTTACATTTACTTGAGCCCCTTGAACAACACCTGTGGTGCCAGTCTTAACACGGATGTTGAGTCTAGTGATAGGTAGCTCGATATTAACAGATGCTTCACCTTGAACTCCGGAAACGACTTCTGTGTTATTCCTAGCCAAAGGAGTTTCTGGATAGTTATCTGCTTTCCAGATATCCAGTTGCCAAGTACCGTTTACGACTCGATAGAAATCGTAGCGTCCATTTGCGTCAGTACTCCTTGTTAGAGTATAGACGTTCTCATTCATGGTGTTATTGATCTTGA
>CAYPUO010000397.1:0-3904 GCA_964413775.1 uncultured archaeon | reverse complement strand
GTCTATGGGAAACTGTAGCCCTGTCTTATACTCTACTGCACTTGACCAAGCTGTCCCCCATATAGCGACAGTCATATCACCAGTTGAATCTCCCCAATCCCATCCATCTAGGTCTAGGCCATTGCCTGGATAATCGTACGCATCTCTACTTCCTACATCAGGTACGTAAGGATAGATGCTATCTTCTATTCCGCCGTTTACTGCAGTCCCATTCACTTTAAGGCCAATTAGGTCTGGGAATGGCCTTACGACTGCATTGAGAGCGATATTGTCAATGAACACATATGCACTAAGCGCACTAGCCTGACTACCGGCAACATTCGACTCGAGTCCCACCTCCAGAAGAATGGAATTCGGCATCGTTAGGGCTGATATCTGTGCCGCGGGAATCGTTATAGAAGCCGAGAGCCACGAATTTGTCGTGTCACCGGACTCAAAGACATGCAGTTTTGTTTCGTATCCATTGAAACGGGCAAAGACAACCACCTGGTCTGCTAGGCTGGAACTCGAACTGACATAGTAGTTGAATGTAATCTGTGCCGAGTACAAGTCCCTGTAAGGGGACAACACCTGTTGACCTATGTAGATCTGATCGCTTGCTCCGACTGTTGAGCCTGAACTCCAGCTTGCGTCGAAACGCCAGCCCATCGTACCGGAGTATCCCTGACCTGAAACGTCATTCATCTCGAACGTTCCGTGGATAGGATGAGTCGAGCCAGACCCGGTAATTGACTTGACCAGAGTCCATGAATTCGGTACAGCCACATTGTCACTTTGGTAGGCACCTTCATGGATGAATCTCTCGTTGTGATACGAGTCGAGCGCTCCATTTCGAACATCATTGGTATTCATGGTAAGTGTTGAAACTGTCCCCCGCAGGTTGTTAGCTGTCCAGCCGTCATCAATTGTTACACTTGCAAGCCCGGGGGAAGAAGAATCTATTACGAGATTGTCATCACGGGAGTTGGATACAGTGCCAGAGTAGGTCACAGATAGCGGAGGAATTGATCCTGCAGAAACACCAGCATCGGCAGTTGTAGAGTTATTGTTTGACCCAGCATTGACTGCTTGAGGATTGATAAACTCAGGGTCTGTAAATGGCGTTTGCAAGGGGACCAAAAGCAAGAACAGCACAGATAGACATAGAAGATGGATAATCTTCATGTTAGAACGGGTTTGCCTCTTGATACCCTTAATGGAATTCTGCATCCTGAAACCTCCGATACTGCGTCTGGTGGCTTACCTTCCTCCTAATGCATAGTAAATCCACTAGACAGACCATTTCATGATTAAAGGTGTATAATAATCTGTGTTGGGCAGACTCCTTCCCTGCAAATCCCAGGATGTCGATTTTTCGTCGCGGAAGCAGTATCAAATCCGCGGACAGTTTTACTAGATAATAGAAAGATACTAGGACTTGGGCTTCTTTGACTTGAGAAACTCGTGGTATCCAACGAACTTGTACTGCAGTCTGTCCTGCATATCCCCTAAGAGATCATGCAATCCCCCTGCCACAAAGGCCTTCGGATGAAGAGAGATCTGAACAGGGCCTCCAAGCTCAAGCTCAAGAATTGCGCTAGCCCTTGAGTTAGTGACGCCCTCGGTACCTATGATGTGATAGGCAGTTGACAGGCGAACATCTGACAGGAGGTCACAGACTACATCACCAATAACACAGTATCTGAGATTCAATTCCCTTGAAACACGAACCAATGCCTGTGGCGCAGCCCAGAGAGGAGGAATGAAACCCACCGGGCCTTCCTCGAATCCCCTTTTCATGAGGTTAATCCCGATCTTCATTCTTGATGCTATCTGCTCATACGGCATCCGCAGAAACTCAGCATCTCCACCCGACTTCGTCTGATGAGTATAGCCATGCATTGAGAGTTCTAGACCTAAAGACTTCAGATACTCCGCAAACAACTCATGCTTCTCGAATGTGTTTGAACGTTTCATTCGGAAGAAAGGGGTAATCAAGAGCGTGTAACTCCGGATTCCGAGCTCCTCAAGCCGATCACATGTCTGTATGACGGCATCTTCATACTCGGGAGTCACATGATGCACACTCAGAAGTGCAGTACCTTCATCCACTGGAATGGACTTGCGGCTCACATATGTCACCTCCCGACGGCTCGGCCGAGCACATAGTAATGTGGGCATCCACCCTTACAAAGTCATTCGTTGTAACGCAATCTATAGAGAACGTCGCCACTGCTTGTATGCAAGATCGACGTCTTTGTCGGTTATTGTCTTCCGGCCCGTGTATTCTGTTAACTCTACAGCAATTTTGGAAAGGTATTCTCCAACTTCCTCAAGTATCTGAGACAGCCGTTCTGCTCCTTTGTCAGATACTCTGTCAACCTTTGATGACAGGAACCTTCGCATTAGTCTATCTACCGGAGCTACGGGGATAATTCGGTCTTTCCTTGAACGAGGCATTTAGTTAGCACATCCTAAATCTGAAAAGGCGGTCTTATAGAGGCTCAATCATCCAGAATCCTATTTAAAGAATTTCATTTACGTTTTGCAACCACATAAATGGCGCGATTATCGCACTACCTTTTACCATGCTTCAAAATGATGACCTGTGCATTATCGATTTCCTGTTTGATAATATCGAAATTAATCTCTCTATCAATCTCATCTAGCGATGCCGTGTCTGCCTTTAGTAGAGGATATTTTGGAGCAAGGGTACAACACTTCAGCCCTTCCTTAGCATAGTCATATGTTCCAATCTCTGCAGCAAGCCGCTCAATGTCCGTCTTGTCGTCACCTGCATTCGGACGGAGGATTGGAAAATCGGTCACGACGCTACTGATTGCTCGTAGATTGGCTGTCGTCTGAGAGGCTTGCTCACCAATAATCTCACCAGTTGTAATGGCATCTGCACCTTCCCGAATAGCTATCTCTCGAGCAAGCCGATACATATTCCTCTTGCACATTACACAGGTTGCCCTTTCAGGAGCGTGACACTTGGCCTCTTCAAGGTCGGGCCCGTGGGGGACGACATATAGCTTCACGTCATAGTCGTATATGTAGTCTGCAAGTGTGCGCGCTTGACGTGTCGCCAAGTCAGTACAGCCCTCACCTGTATATGGAGCATTGTCAAAGTATACTAGAATAGGGACCGCACCGCGCTTCATGACTTTGTAAGCAGCAACAGGTGAGTCCAGTCCCGTTGAAACGGTGCACACGACTTTCCCCTGCGTGCCAGTCGGCATGCCACCAACACCCTTGACTGTCTTTGTGAAGATGTACGCCTTGTCTTCCCTCACCTCAACGTAAATTGTCTGCTCAGGATTTGATAGGTTGACCGAGTAACCCAACTCCTCGTAGATCCGTTCTCCAAGCTTCTCGCGGACGTCTTGACTCGTGTAGTCATGAGTGCCAAGTCGTCTTGCTCCAACGGCGAATGTCTTATTGGGATCAAACTCCGACTTAGCAAGTTCGAATCCAACGCGAAGGATGTCCTCGAAGTTGGAATCGATGACCACGACAGGAGAAGTCGAAACTATTCCAAACACACGAGCTATTGCAGTTGCCACGGCGTTAGCATGTGAGGTTTCGATGAATATCCTACCATACTCGATTATTACCTTATCATAAGGAATTCCTTTCTCGTGAAGTGCAGTCTTGATGTGTTTCACAAGAAGTCTGGTCATGGTCCTTCGCGTCTGCTTGGATTTGATACCAATCTCACCATATCGTAGAAGGACTGCCTTGTATTCGGGTTTCATCGATAGACCAACATCGGAAAACTGTTCATTATCCAGTTAATTGTTGTGAAAGCTGAATAAGTAAAGACCAGTTTCGTTAGCAGTGCTCATGAAAGATGAACTAGGATTTCCAAATCCCAAGCCTTCATATCTCGCCGGTTTCCAAAGCATTTCGTAAGATGATAGTC
>CAYPUO010000396.1:0-3906 GCA_964413775.1 uncultured archaeon | reverse complement strand
ATGAACCAGTTGTAGGATGAATGATAACGAGTGAGAAAGGAGCAAGCACCCCCTTTCCCTTCAAGTAACCTCTGCTTCACTTGTCTGTATGGCAAGAGTTCATTATTGGAATTTCCAAGTTACAAAAATCAATTTCTTTTAATAGAAGCACAAATATTGGTCTTTGGTATAGGCATCTAGGGTGAGATTGCTTTTGGATAGACGTGTTGCAGTTTCAATCATCATCATTGTCCTCATTCTGAGTTCAGTGACTCTCGTCTATTTCTTCCTTCCTCGGAATACACCAGAGGAGCCCGTTTTCAAAGGAGGGACCATCAATCAGGACGAGACATGGTCTGGATCGATATTCGTGAATGCGACCATCCTAATACCGACTGGGGTCACATTGACCATCAGTCCAGGGACTCGAATCATGTTTGCACCTAATCGGGACTACAAGGACCAAGGTACTATAGGATTCGCAGTCGCAGGGGGTACGGTAATGGCTATTGGAAGCCCCCAACAACAGATATGGTTCACTTCAGATGCTGAAGTTCCCATTAATGGAGACTGGAGTGGAATTGAACTCCACAATACCAATACATCCGTCTTCAAGTATGTGATAGTCGAGTTTTCAGAACTTGGCATCTCACAGTTCGACTCCAAGGTCAATATCAGCCACTCAATTGTGCGTTGGGTGAATAAGGAGGGCATCTATATGGAACGCTCATCCCCTACCATCGAATACAACCTGCTGTATGGAAATGGCTATCATGAGATTGCCCTTGAGCAGTATAACCACGACGTACAGATACAATTCAACATCTTTGCTGGAGGTCACGTACCACTCATCATCTTTGATTCAACCGTTGTTGTTGAGGGCAACTACTTTCATGACTATGATACCCCCTCATCGGCTGCGGTGTCCGTTGCAGGAACATCTGAAGCCAACGTGACAGGTAACAAATTCGACGGATTCAACAACGATACCGCCGTTTTGAAGCTGAACCCTGCGAGTACTCTAAGAACAGCGAACAATGACTTTGGCAATGGATCCGTTGCTATTCCTGTCTTAGGCTTTGAGGATATACGGAACTATGAGCTTGGATATACTCCTGGAAACCCGGAGGATCAATACCTGTATGTCTTTCCTCCTGAGGACGACACCCGACGTGTTGTGAGCAGGATTGGGATGGGATTAGGTTTCGGATGGGCATTCGAATATGCGAATGGGTATCTCTGGAAACTTGAGACTGGCAACCTGGTTAGGATCGACCCTACGACAGGTGCAAACACTACCTTCTCAGTTGACGCATCAAAGGTACTGGGACCACGGGGACTCTGTTTTGATGGCGAATTCTTTTGGGCCCAGGATCATTCTCTGCTAAAGATTGTCAAGTTCAAGGTGAATGCAACTGCAGTTACAGTCTATGACTCCTTTGACATTCCAGAAAACACAACTGGTGCACGTCAGAGCTTGGCAACCGATGGGACATACCTATACATACCAGACAGGTCAGGAAACAAGATGTTCGAGCTATTCAAGAATGGGACTATCAATAGAGAGATAGATATGCCAGGGCTAGACCTTGTTGGTCCAATCACTTGGAACGGGACTCATTTCTGGACCGGAGATGGACAGTATCTCTTCGCGTTCACCAAGGACGGTACTGTTGAGGGCAGAGTCTATGATGTGGCTCGCGGCGTTTCTGGGATAACGTGGGACGGGACCCACTTGTGGGGCCTCTACAAGACATGCGAGCTCTGGAATGATGCAAAGATGTTTCAGATTGAGATCCTAGACGACTCAAGTCTGATCTGATGGGCTGAAATCCCAATGTGGCTCTTTGCAGGTCGGTGTTCGGGGTATGGACGTACAGCCAGCAGTCCGCTTGGTTTCCTGAGGCAGCTTGAAACTCTCTTAGAGCAGTCCAGAATCACTCCTTATCCTGTTACTGAAGACAAAGGGTTATATGTAAAGTAGACTTTACGTAAAGTATACTTAACATTGCTAGTTGTGTGATGGCGATGATTGTAAACAGGCTCAAGATTCTACGCGAACAGATGTTGGCAACATCATCTGACGTGACGGACTGGACCCAGGAGGGTCTGGCAAGGCGCCTCGGTGTCACAAGACAGACAATCATCTCGATGGAAAAGGGCTCATACAACCCCTCACTAGAACTTGCGTTCAAGATTGCAGGTGAGTTCGGGCTGGCAATTGAAGATGTATTTGAATACAAAGGATAAGGCGACCTAATGATGGAAAGAAAAATACCGCCTCTCTCAGCGAGAAGCATTGTGATGTTGCTGATAGTCATTCCCGTGGCTACTCTACTGGCATTGGTTCTGAGCAATCTCCTCCTCCCAGGCTCTCAATGGCCCCCAGATCCTTCAGCACTAGTTGCAGCCTTGATTGGTCCAGCAGTAATTGTTGGATTCATGATCTACGGGGCTAATCTTCGGGACGAACGGACCATGCAGATATCTAACAAGGCGGCACGAAATGGATTCTTGTCTATTTTCTATGCCATACCTCTAGCGTTTTTAGTGTTCTCGGTGGCAGGCTTCTCTACAGAAATCGTTCTGCCCCTCTTGGCAGTAGGGATTGTGGCCATTGCGTCTGCATCTATTTCGGCACTATACTACTACCGAAGATAGTTTCTGCCCTTGATGATTCCTGTAGGGATTGGGCGAATTCATGTATCTCTTCATATAAATCCCTATTTATGGGAGCTGAGTGAGCTAAGCTAGGAGCAAGTGTGTGTAATGGATCCGATTATCTTACCTGAACCCATGAAACGAGGTGGCAAGACTCTGCTGGAAGCCCTACAACTCAGGCAGACCCACCGAAGTATAGGACCGAGAGAGATCCCGCTACAGGTCCTCTCAAACCTCCTCTGGGCAGCCTTTGGAGTGAACCGTAAGAAGGCATTCCTCAACAAACTAGGACGGACAGCTCCATCGGCAAGCAATTCACAGGAAATCGATCTCTATGTTGCACTGAAGAGTGGTTTGTATCTGTATGAGGCAGTCCCCCATCAGCTGACACCTATTTCTGCAGGGGACTTCAGCATGATGTCCGGCCAGGGTGGAGCATCCAAGCTCACAAGGGGTACACCGGTGAACATCTTCTATGTTGTGGACCTCTCACGTTATGACCTGGGACCTGAACAACCTGACCCGAGTATTGGTGACCCCGAAGTCCAGAAGTCGTATTACTATACAGATACAGGATTCATCGCGCAGAACATCAATCTCTTTGCCGCTTCAGAGGGGTTGGCTACTTGGTTCCATAACTGTGATAAAGATAGTATTAGAGCCGAGTTCAACCTACGTCCTGGTCAGCGGGTCCTGTTCGCCCAGACAGTAGGCTACCGTTCATTGTAAGCTAGACGAATCTAGACACCAACGGCCTGGTCCCAACTCGCTGAGGTATATCATAATCGGAGCCTCCGCAGCCTTCTGCGCTGGTCTGAGCAATTTGCAACAAAATCATTCGGTTTTCTTGAGCGCTATCTGTTCATACTTGGACTCGACATTTGGATATCGGAATGTATCGACCCGTATGTTGACTTCGCCGCTTTGCAGAATGCACAATCATCGAACATACAGTACGGTCATCGGAAGTGATTTTAGATTCGGCATCGAAAAGAATCAAATATTGAAGATTGACATTGAGAACGCTTCCAACTCTCTTCTATCAGGAGTGTAATTATACTGACCAAGAAAGAGATTGACCTCATCAAGCAATTTGGAATGACCATCTCAGAGTACTCTACCGATGAGATTAAACAGCAGGTACTCAAAGGGAGTGAAGATTTCAAGAAGGCTTCGCGGACCGAGATGTCTACGTGGTTGCAGGGCGCTATGGAGAGATTCGATGCACTTGTTGAGGAAGACACACGCAATAGAATCATGCAGGAC
>CAYPUO010000395.1:0-3920 GCA_964413775.1 uncultured archaeon | reverse complement strand
CCAGCCTGGCCGGTAACAACCCTTGTATGCAGATGGTCTGCAAGTGGTTTCCTGATGACATCATTGCCGCCCTTTATCCAATCAGCAAGATCTTTGAGCAGCTGATCATGTTTGCTGGGTTTTGTGGTCCCAGGATAGTGTTCTTCTGGAGTATCAATACTCAACATCCGAATTGACATCTCAACATAGGGCGTATCGCCGTCTGTCACTCGCATGTATTTCTTGCTTCCCAGAGTATCTACCGAAACCCCCACGGGGTCCCAGAAGATATTGACCTTACTCATACATTACCTCCTCCTGTTCTTCATTACTTTGCAGTGTGGCATAGGAATCTCCTCAATGCCCCTATGATATCTCCTCAAACCCGAACCGATAGCCACAGATAGCACTCACGTAACTTATATAAAAACACATCAGTTCAATCAATGATTTGTCTAATTATAGATGGACAGGCTTGGCTCATTCATCTCTTGACACGCATCTTACCTTCCCTGGACGCTGGAAATGATAGTCCAAGCGCCGAAGTGGGAAACCGGGCCCAGCAGGCACACTCCTAATCTCAGGAGCTAGCCATCTGAGGTTTCTTATAGGAAGCGCCTCTCAATGTTCCCGCTTCTCAATGATGACCAGTAATCCTAGCCGCAGCATGAATGGTCACTCTTACTGCATGCGCATGAAGAGGTGGATTCACAGTTCTCTCCCCCATTCTCGGATCCAACCACAGTGTCCTCACCGTCACCTCGTAATCTGGCAGACTGATTCCAGATGCAGCCACATCCGACATTCGTCACAGTGATTGCATTTCCGAGGCAATTCTTTGCACACGCAGTGCAATTCGTACAGTCATCGGGCCGAGCCAGTATGGCTGGTCCCTTCTCGGGCAACTCCCAGACATTGAATGGGCAGACCTCCAGACACAGCCCACATCTATTGCATGCTAGTGGATTGTAGAGCACATCTGTTCTTCGTTCTTGAACTACGATTGTCATTTTCTCACCATCCCAGAATGAATGCTATGATATTGAAGACTATGAGGAAGAGGCCTCCGAGTTGCAGTGTTCGTACCAAGTATGGATACTCTTCTCTTATGACCTTTGGGTCACTGACAGGTGTCATTCCAGCAAAGTCCATTGTAAGGGATATTGAGAGGACAAGCTGGATGACCATCCAACTCATAATGACCGTCCAGTGAGCGGCCATCAAGACCATGATAAGCAATGCCACAGGGAGTGTGACTCCAGCAAATTCAACGCCTCTTCTAATGAATGAATTGTCTTTCGATGGTAATACGGGAAAGATAATACCCAGGACCAAAGCGTTCCCGAACAAGGCTATGAGAAGCTGTAGGAGCAGATCTACAACGCCAAGAGTCGTGGGTATAGCCATAGTAAAGACTGTGGGTAGCGCCGCGAACAAGAGAGTATTGAAACCGAGGAGTCCAACGACTATGGCTAGGAATGGTTTCCAGAGCAGTGCTGCAAACAG
This sequence comes from uncultured archaeon, assembly GCA_964413775.1. Classification (GTDB taxonomy): domain Archaea; phylum Asgardarchaeota; class Thorarchaeia; order Thorarchaeales; family Thorarchaeaceae; genus MP5-2226. The sequence continues at coordinate 2,435 of CAYPUO010000395.1, read as the reverse complement.
GAATGGGATATGTGCCACGGTCATCTCCATTCGTTCCCTCAGACTGAAAGTCACAGTCGCCATTTCTCTTGGTTTTGGTCGAGGGCGCTCCAAGTTCATCCATTTTGAAAGGTCCTGAATTCTGACCGGACCGTATCTGACCCTGAAGCCAGTCCTTTCTCGAATGGTGTTGATGTCCATCCCTGCCGCAGCTAGTTGGGGGAGGATTAACTCTCGATGCTGTACGACACTCCACAGACCAGTAAGTCGTATCATGTGAATGACATCATCACTATTGAAGTGGGTGCCACGTGCAGCACACCATACATTGATGCCTGCGGTATCACAGACCAAGACCCATGCCTCGATACCGTCGCTTGCAAGCGCACGCATGACTGTATAGTAGGTCAGCTCATAGTTCGCAGTCACAATCACAGGGCTTGCTGGAGTCGGGTCTCCAATCTTGTAGAGCCCGGGCTGAATGGGCATTCCTCTCCAACTTCCAGTGAGATGATTATACCAGATCCTGCCCCTTGCTCGGACTCCCTGATAGGGCCGTTTCAGATTTCTATAGAAGTTGGAGGTTGTAGACTCACTCCTAACGCCCTCAACGAAGGTAATCTCAGGGCCGTACGACTTGGTGCTCGTCGTCTGTAACCCAGCAGTCTCAACAAGGTCTCCTAGGTCAATAATGGGAGGAGGCAACTTCCTTCCAGCGCCCTTCTCTGCCTTCTTTCTGTTCGCCCAGAACTTGTTCTTCTCGGTCCTTTCCCTGGGCAGTGTCTCAGCGGCAACTGCGAATGTCCCATCATCTCCAAACAGCATTCTTATGATATGCATGAAGAGATGTCTTTGAGTTGGCGTTAGCTCCGAGAGTAGGAATGTACTTACAATAAGGTCATACCCTGAAGGAGGGGGAGTGTCCGACACACCAGACTGTCGCTCAGCCTCCTCGCCCAGTTGGAGGACATCTTGATGGATGAACTCAGGAGGACTATCGATGCCCGATGCCTTTTCCTTTGCAGTGGCAATCATGTTCTCATCTGCATCGACCGCGACAACAGAGGCTCCTCTCTTCGCGGCTTCGATGGCAAACAGCCCGGGACCACATCCAAGGTCTAGCACCCTCATCCCAGGCTTCACTAGCTCGGTAAGTCTATCTCGGATCTGGGAGGCGCGTCCATCTAGCACTCTATCGAAGGCCTGATCATATGTTTCTGGCTCCTCTTCGAGTGCCGCCATGAAAGCAACTGCCATATCTAGGCCTCCCTGATCAGGTCAACGAAGCGCGTCAACGACTCCCTGCAGGTATCAGATAATGCATAGTAGGTCCATCGTCCCCTCCGTTCACTGGTCAAACACCCTGCTTTTTTCAGCTGCCTGAGGTGGTGTGAGACCAAGGGCTGGCGAGACTCATTCAATGCGGCCTGAAACTCGCAGACACATGCTTCGCCAATCTTCAGAAGAAAGAGGACAATCCCGGTTCGAATACCTGCTGACAGTATATCGGTACTGAGGGGCTCGAAACTAGCTTCAAAACTCCTAATGGTCTGAAGGCGCTCTTCATAAGGACCGCAGCAGGGTGCCTTCTCAGGGGTCTCCTTGCAGTATCTTTGGAGATTCTCAACTCGCTCAACATGCACTGGCGCCATAGTTCTCATATAAGTCTAGTTTATATAAATTTAGTGCATATAACGGTAAGGTCCTGAATTCGCCAGTTATATATCAAACGTTCTGTCTTCCTTCACCAATAACGCCAGTTCTAGGAAGAAACCAGAGTCTGCCTATGCTTCTGTACAGAAGCCATCCTCATTCATAGACTGGGCTTCCCTAACAACTGGTCAAGCTCCGTAATCTTCTCTGCAGTTCTCAGCCTGAAGATGCACAGGATACAGTGCTAGAAAGACACGGATGATATCCGTTCTACTGAGACTACCAGCTTCGTCTCCTTCTATCCGGCCTATCTCTCCGACGCCTTGAGTTGCCTCTTGAATAGCCTGACCGGCCCCCATAGCCCCTATATGGTTTGTAGTAGTGGTCAGGGCGCGGAGGACGTAGGTCTTCAGCAGACATGTCCAGATCTTCGTTCACTTCACCGATATCTTCAGCATCAGAGACCACACTGTCATTACTCATCTTGAGCCTCAGATGGCCCCTGAAGAGACCTGTAAAGGCATTCTCAAGCTTGTAGCTGTTACCGGCCTTAAACTGACCAATGGACTGGTTCCAGAGTGGGAGCGTGACATGACCAGTGGCATCGCCAACAACTGCATCGGCCACCCGATGCATCTCCATGGAGTCCCTCGACTCTATCTCGCGGGCATCACCGACTGCAACAACCTTGAAAGCTATATTGACATTACTCATCTTCGGCTTGAGTTCAGAAACGGTTACATAGTCTGATTCAGTTTCCTCTTTTGGTTCCTGTACAGCTTCCTCTTTCGGTTTCTCTACAG
>CAYPUO010000394.1:0-3921 GCA_964413775.1 uncultured archaeon | reverse complement strand
GTGCCTCTCCACATCGCATATCGGGATGAAATAGTTGTTGTCGCCCATGGTACGAAGTGAGTCACTCTCCATCTTCGCTTCGTTCCAAGTCCTCAATGCGTGGTGATATGGCTTGTCAAATATGTCAGCTCCTCGCTGGATTAGAGGGAGGAGTGTCCGCATGCCCTGATACTTCGCATGCCTGAGGGCTCTCTCAGGATACTTGATGGCTCCCTTTGGAAGAAACACATAGGGCAAGGCAGACTACGTGCGTATCAATCTTTTCCAAGTAGTGCTAGGCACGTGTATGGCTGTCTATGGTGAGATGTGTGTGGGGCGGTTTCGTTGAAACATCCTGCATTGGCAGGAATGCAGATCTTCATTGCAGTGACTTGTACTCAGTGTCTAGGTTTGTCAAGGTTTTGCGAAGCTGTTCGTGACCCATTATTTCACCATCAGTCTCTGTCGTCGTTCCTGTAGGCCAACTCTTAGGTACAGATAGAAAACGGTCTAGAAGCCTAAAAACATGAGGAAGGGGTCATTTTCCTGTGAGCCACAAGTCATTTTAGCACCTTTCGGTATCATGCATAGACTCGTTGTGGTGAGAACCAACGGAGGTAATCCTACGTCTGAAGAAGTCAAGGTCTATAGTTATCGATGGGCTGTGCTCCTTATTTTCGGCCTCGTGTTCATGATAGGTCAGATGATGTGGCTTGCATTTTCACTCATCAGAAATGAAGTCACTCCTGTGCTAGGGCTACCAGCTGGAGACCCTACTGTTGTCCTGTTGACCGCATCGCAGCCATTGGCATTCATCATTTTCTCCATCCCAGTTGGCATGCTTGCGGACAAGAAGGGTCTTGTGTTCGTTGCAGGAACTGGAGCGATTCTTCAGACGCTTTTTGGCGCTCTGAGAATAGTGACAATCAACAACTTCTCCTTGATTTTCATTTGTCAATTTGGACTATCCATAGGATCGGTTATGGTCCAGAATTGCATCGTATACTTGAGTGTTAATTGGTTCCCTAAGAACGAACGAGCCATCGCAACCGGCGTAAGCACTCTGTTCATGCTTTTAGGTATGCTCTTGGGTACAGTGCTCAGCATGATCTTGTGGACAACGCCTCTCTATGGAGAGTCAGGCTATACCATAGCAACAGCGCAATCAAATGTGGAAACAATCCTATACATGGATGCAATCGTTGCCTTGGTTCTTACAGCTGCATTCTTTGCTATTGCACGAGATAAGCCTCCACACCCGCCAGACATTGAATTGGCATCAACAAGCAAGCCGGACATCAGGGGGATGCTAAAGGATCGAAATGTGTGGATTATATCCTTCGGGTTCTTCGCAGGGTTCAGCATATTCATCGGGTTGACTGCAATCCTTGAAGAACTGCTCTTGACCCTTGGAATTCCAGTTACTGCTGGTTTGGGAAGTCCTGCAATTGTCATGATGCTTCTCCTGGTTTTCGGAATAGTAGGAGCTGTGGCTGTACCGGGTATCTCAGAAAAGGTAGGACGGAGAAAGCCATTCATAGTAGGCTGCTTGGCGGTAGCAGCAGTATCGACGTTTATCATCGGAACGAGCACGATGCTTGAACTAACCTTCATAATTTCAGCAGTTCTAGGATTCTTCCTGATCGCTGTAATGCCAATTGGGCTCTCTATGCTTGAAGAGTTCAATACTGTAGGACCCGAGCTCTCAGGAATGAGCACAGGCATAGCATTTGAATTTGGCAACTTGGGTGGTTTCTCTGGCACACTGATCCTTGAAGCGCTTAGAGTGGGAAACTCGTACTTCTACTCAATCATCTACCTCTTTGTTGTGATAGCTATTGCAACGGCACTAATGCTGCTGCTTCCAGAAACAGGGAAACCGAAAGAACCTAGCATTGGATAAGGTGAGGAGAAGAAGGGAAAAGCCAAAGCCCAGCATGGCTTGGATATCTACACCTCCCGAGTCATAGCAGGTTTGGTTCTGTTGCATTAGATGGTCATGAAAACTTGGATTCATTCTGTCTTAGGTTAACTAAAAAGACTAGGTACATAGATACTCGACCCCAACAAAGTGATGAGAGCATGCCAATATTTGACCCAAGTGGGATCCCAGTTGCGAGAGATATCATGCTGATGTTTGATAGTGGTACTGTGTTCTGTGCGATTCTCTTTGGCATAATACTCCTGAAACAGTGGTATACAGGGAGATTCAGGAGATTTGTAGACCTGAAGCTGGCATGGAGCATCTTCTTCTTTGGCTTAGCGGTGAATACTGTATCGTTCATGATGAGCACCTACTGGTATGTCCAGGAACCTCTCAACACCCACTGGGTTGCTGCGGGATATGTCAGCTTGATGCTTGCCCTGACTGCATTCTTCTTTGCAATGGAGAGAATCCTGCCCTATGGCCTACACCATGCATTTAGCCTGCTCGGACTGTCGTGCGCTTTCATAACGCTGGTAATACCTCGCTCACTCTACACTCTCATCGCATTCACTGCAGCAGTTGTAGCACTTGGTGGAATCCTCCTTTTTCTACGATATTCGCTGAAGATCACTTCTGGAGATGTTAGAAGAAGCGTTGGAGTGATTGTTGCAAGCTTTCTCATAGGATGGATAGGCTTTGTTGGAAGGAGCGATTTTGTCTATTACAATCTGGGAGAGTCGTTCTATATCCTTGGACTAGTCCTATTGTTATTAGGAGCTACAGCCTTTGGCTATTTATTGACTTATTCTATGGCATTAGATGAGCTTGATTGGCGAAAGCAGCTCGTTGGGGTCTACCTCATCCAAGAAGGAGGACTTCTGATATTCCACTATGACTTTGAAGAGAGCCTTAATGTGGATCAAGTGTTAACCGCAGCAGGCATCTCCGGAATACAGTCACTATTTCAGGAGATCACTAGATCAGAACAGGGACTCAATATTGTATCAATAGGAGAGTATCAACTCCTCTTTGCACATGGTAGAACAGTCACAGGGGTGCTGATAGCCAAACAGCCATATCAGATACTCCTTGACAAGGTCCAAGATTTCGTCACTCGATTTGAGCTAATCCTAGGGCCAGTGATGGGCAAATTCTCAGGACCTCTGGATGGTTTTTACCCTGCGAAGGAACTAGCTGAATCTATTTTCCGTGAGAACCTCAGGCAGACTTGATCCTAGACAATCCGAGTAGTTTCGCGCATGGAATTGCTGTCACTCTGATGCTCTAGATGCTCTTCACGATTACCACATGTGCTCTGAATCGAATGGATCATCATCTACAAGGTCGGAGTCGAGGCTTAGATTACCTGGACCGCCCCAAGTCATGACAATAATGGGAACTCCAGCCGATAGTGTGCTAGATGCCTTCCTTAGAAAGCGGAGGATATGTGGATGGTTTTGCAAGTAGTCACGTGTCTGGTCGTTAAAAGGCTGTTTCGAAACCAGAAACGAATAACTGGGGGACAGCACTTCCGAGTATCTTTTCAGTGTGTAGATGTCTTTTAGCTCTGGAGCTCCCTCAACCACCCTTACTACGACTGTCATCTCTTCACTAATAGGAAGTGGCTTCTCAATGTTGACGCGTCCGATCAGGTCCGGTAGTGACTTCCAAGACTCAACAACATAACGTGCGCTCTGATCTATCAGTTCGTCCGTCAGCTTCATGATTGAGTCCCTATCTGATTCGAGAGAGCATTTCCCAACTGCTTGATACTTCTTTTCCAATTCCTGCTTTATAGGTTCAATATCTTTCGTACTGCTCACTTTGGACCCTTCTGCTGGATGTATGTTTCTTGGAGTTGCCTAAAGGTCTTTTCAAATGATACAAAATAGACGGAATTAGGAGCGGAAACTCTCATCAGCATACACACTCACCGCACATCAGTGACATATACAAAACGGTATTTGCACTTGAAATCGACTCTAAGACATGGGAAAACACAAGAATAGTTCGAG
>CAYPUO010000393.1:0-3924 GCA_964413775.1 uncultured archaeon | reverse complement strand
AACGTCTCATGTGAGTTGTATCAAAGATTCCTACTGCATTCCTTACAGCCATGTGCTCCTCTTTGATACCAGAGTAACGGACGGGCATCTCCCATCCTGCAAAGGGGACTACATCACCATGTTCCTTGTGCCAGTCATAGAGATGCGTACGTTGAAGGCTTTCGTTCATGGGCTATCACCACATCTTGTACATGCGAGTCACAAATCAGCTAGGTTTTATTTCCTTCCATGGAACCAATACTTCGAGGCGACCCCTGTTGGACACGAATACTGCGATTATGAAAGGAATTGCCATTGGAGGACCAAATCCTGTACGGATCATGGGAGTAATCAATCTCTCGCCTGAGTCATTCTACAAGAGATCTGTGGTCTTGGACAAGGATGAACTGCAGGATCGTGTACGCCTAATAGACAGACAGGGGGCTGATATCATCGATATCGGAGGGGCTTCGACAGCACCAAGAGAGCTCTATGGGACCGCAACAATCAATGAAGATGAGGAGTTATCGAGAGTTACATCTGCTATGGACATAGTGCCAGAAATCACAGACCTGCCGATTTCCATTGACTCAACTTCGGCAGTAGTTGCAGAGAGAGCTCTTGAGATGGGAGCTTCAGCTGTGAACGATGTCTCTGGACTTCGGCGAGATGCCAGAATGGCCGGTCTGGTGGCTGATTGGCATGTTCCGGTTGTGATTATGGCTGTTTGCGCTAGAGGGTGCTTGAGTATAGAAGACTCTCTAAGAGAACTCTCTACTAGCATTGAAATTGCGGATGAGGCAGGCATCCCTAGGGAAGACATCATTCTCGATCCAGGAATTGGATTCGGAAAGCCAGCCAGAGTGGACTTCCAGATACTACGAGGACTACACAAGTATATGTTATTCGAGCGTCCCCTATTGGTTGGAGTTTCTCGGAAGGCGTTCATTGGTTCTCTTCTTGAGGAGCCTAATCCTGAAGACCGGCTGACAGGGACTATTGCAGCAACAACCGTGGCCGTTGTTAATGGTGCAGATGTGGTCCGCGCACACGACGTAACGGAGGCAGTAATCGCTGCAAGAGTAGGAGAGGCACTGAGGAAGTCACAGAACACCTCTGGACACAGTCCACCTCCATCACAAGGGTGAGTTATTATGGACTGGAAGACATGGAAACCGATATACACGGATATTGCATCCAGACTCGGTCTCAGCACAACGGAAGACTATGCTGCTACCAAGACATTGAGTCACCTGATCAAAGACACTGATCCAGCGCCCCTATTGGATCGTCTTGAAAGAACAATAAGAGAAAAGGATGTGATTGTCTTTGGCAGTGGTCCATCGCTCATGGATCACATTGAATATGTAAATCAGCACGTTTCAGATGCAGTTCACATTGCTGCAGATGGTGCTATCTCTGCCCTAAGAGACTTTGGCCTAGAATGCGATATTCTGGTGACGGACTTGGATGGGAGCATGGAGGACATTCTACTTGCTGCGACAGAGGGAACGCTTCCTATTGTGCATGCACATGGAGACAATCAGTCTGCAGTACTCGAATGTGTTCCACAGATGAATCATCTTCTTGGCAGTACTCAGGTAGAACCCCTATCAAATGTGTTTCTTTGGGGAGGATTTACGGACGGGGATAGAGCGTGTTATCTGGCATCAGAGTACGGTCCCAGGAGAATAGTCCTAGCAGGCATGGATTTCGGCTCTGTTGTTGGGAAATGGTCAAAGCCAGGCCATACACAACATTTCCTCGCTTCTCCACGAAAAGTGATGAAACTGCAGATAGCAGAAGACCTTCTCGATCGTCTTTGGATGAAAACAGGGACCAACCATGTCACCATTCAAGAAATGATAGCCGAACAAAATCTGGTCCCATAGATGTGTTATGTCTTTAAGCTGAAGAGATAACTGAATGTCAGGAATGCAACACCAGCAATAATCATCCCTAGAATGAGTAGGCGAGTAGCATAGCCAGGCTGGAACACGTACCGCGAAGAGTAGTACACAAGACCCAGTCCAATGGTACCAATCGCCACTATAACGGACGCAACAATCCCTTCAAGACCCAGCTGGACATCGGTGCCCGGCGCAATGAGTATGGCATTTCCAGATGAGTCACTAGCAATTGGAGGTGGAGTTCGGACAAGCGTATAGATGTTACCACCAAGGATAAACATGACAGCAATAAACACGATTGCAAACAATAGAATACTAGGAGGCCGTGAAGGAGTCGCGAAACGGGGCCTTTGCAGTCGTACATTGGGCTTGATGATTATACGTGGCCACCAAGGTTTCATTTCATTACCTCGAATGGTCTGGTCCGGCGGTCTGCTTTTAAGACTATCGCGGGATGAAGTAGTGTACTAGTAAGAACAGCAGAGTGTGATTTGGTAGTTTGTCGAGAATTATGGTGATTTCTGAGAAACCAACGGCCGCGAAGAAGATTGCAGCGGCTATGGATGAACGCGGAGCCCCTAAAGAGATTAGCAAGTCTGGAGCAGCCTATTTTGAATGCGTGAGGAAAGGGGATACAATACTCGTGGTCTATGCCCTCGGACACCTCTTTGAGTTGAAACAGACGCAGAAGGGTTGGGACTATCCGCGTTTCGACATGGAGTGGGTCCCAAAGTACGAAGTTGAAAAGAAAGCAGCAAATACAAAGCCAATTATCTCGCTCATCAAGAAGTTGGCAAAGGATATCAATCAGTTCATTGTTGCCACAGACTATGATATCGAGGGCAGTCTGATTGGATACCTGACCCTCAAGTATGCCTGTAATGCAGATCCGGAAGATGCCAAGCGGATGCTCTTCTCAACTCTGACAAGTAGTGACCTGCAGAAGGCATACGAAAGCCAAAGGGATTCTCTGGACTTCCCCATGATTAATGCAGGTCATGTCCGTCATGAAGTCGACTGGTTGTATGGGATAAATCTCACACGAGCTCTCACACTCGCAATCAAAAAGGTATCAGGCTGGTTTAAGATAGTTTCAACCGGTCGTGTCCAAGGACCGGTACTTGCTCTTGTGGCTGAGAGAGACCAAGAAGTCAACGTCTTTGTCCCAGTACCCTATTGGAAGATAACATGCAATGGCATCACAAATGGAAAAGAAATACCTCTTGAATACTCAAAGCCCAGAATAAGCAGACTCAAGGAAGCGAATGAGATTGTACACGACTTGAAGGGAAAAGAGGGGGAAGCAGTCGACATCAAACAGACCGAGTTCACACAAGAGCCACCGGTGCCCTTCAACTTGAGCGGTCTTCAGTCCGAATCATATCGTCACTTTGGATTCAAACCCAGCAGGACTCTTGCATTGGCTCAGAATCTCTATGTTGAGGGGCTCATTTCCTACCCACGTACCAGCAGCCAACAGATCCCAGCTAGTATTGATGTCAAGGAGATATTGACACGGTTAGGTGAAAGAAAGGTCTACCAGATTGCCGTCAAGTCGATATTCGAGCGCGGGATGCTGCAGCCTACACAGGGAAAGACTACAGATCCAGCTCATCCAGCAATCCACCCGACTGGCGAAAAGCCCGCTAGGAAACTCACACCCAGTGAGGAAAAGCTGTATGACCTGGTTGTCAGAAGATTCCTAGCTCTCTTCGGAACGGCAGCCAGAAAGGAAAGAAGCCGGGTCGATGTCCGGTGCAACAACCATCTCCTTGTTGCAAGAGGGCTGAGAATTCTGGATTATGGATGGATGGAGTACTATGCAAACTACGCCACCTTGAATGAAACTCTTTTGCCTGTACTGCAGAAGGGTGATAGCATTGTATTCAAGGAGGTGGCAGCAGAAGATAAACGCACTTCACCACCAAGACTGTATAACCCCTCCAGTCTGCTAACGGCGATGGAGATAGAGACATTAGGGACAAAAGCCACTCGGGCGGAAATAGTTCATACTCAAAGGACCAGCGATAATGAA
>CAYPUO010000392.1:0-3930 GCA_964413775.1 uncultured archaeon | reverse complement strand
TAATAGTGACAACAGCCAGAAATGGACCTGTGCAATAAGTGGAAGGAACAATGTTGCTGTAAGTGACATTACAACAAGCAACGTATTGATAGAAGGTCCAGCTGTATCTTTGAATGGGTCACCCACCATATCACCCAGGACGCTGCTGGCGTGGATATCTGCATATCGTGGATGGCCATGGTCGTACTCCGGAGACTCGATTGTCTTCTTTGTATTGTCCCAGGCGCCACCAGAATTGGTCATCAGCAGAGCCATAATGAAGCCAACTATTACTGCTCCACCAAGATACCCACCTAACGCCTCTAACCCCAAGACAACTCCAGTCAGAATCGTAACACCAATAGCCATCAAAGTGGATGGCATCAGTTCTCTAAGTGCACCTGAAGTTGCTATGCTTATGCACTCGTCATAGTTAGGCTTAGATGTCCCCTCAAGAATGCCAGGGTCGTTGTGGAACTGCTCCCGAATTTCCTTAATCATTCGTCCAGCATTTCTTTCAACCCCAAGAATAAGCATTGCAGTGAATATGATTGGGACTAGTGCTCCGATGAACGCACCTGCAAGAATATATGGGTCTGCAATGTTGACTGATACAGTAGTAGTCCCTAATATGGTTTCAGACGCCTGAATGAATGCAGAGAACAGAGCCAGGACAGATATTGCGGCGGAACCAATAGCGAATCCTTTGGTAATTGCCTTAGCTGTATTCCCAGCCGCATCCAGCTTGTCACAGGCAACAATAGCCTCGTGAGATGAGTCTGTATGTTCAATCACACTTCGAGCGTTGTCAACTATGGGACCGTAAGAGTCACTTGACATAGTAAAACCATTTATGGCAAGCAGACCGACAGCTGCAATCGCCACAGCATATATGCCGCCATCCCAGCCACCAAGCCCAACAGAGGTCGCTGATGACCCAAGCATAAATGATGCTACGAGAGCTGCAACCACACCAAGGACTGAAGGCACAGCACTGAGGAGGCCATAGGAGTATCCAGAGAGAATCAGATTTGCTGCACTCTTCTCTGTCACTTCAACCATATGCGCAACTGGGGCGAATCCAAAGATGCCCTTGTCGTTAGTGAACACGTCTGATGTAAACCCGATGAAAACACCAGCAAGTAGACCAAAGATTGCTGAGAGTGATATTGCTATGTCAATACCTAACAGCTGGAGAACGGCAAGAACAAGCACAGCAAACAGCAGGGTTGTAATATAGGTGCCTCTATTCAGTGATTTGCCAGGGTCACCTGTATCGGAAGGCCGCACAAGATAGACCCCAAGTACGGAGGCAATTGTGCCCAGTCCAGCAATCATAAGGGGGAGAAGACCGAAGACGACAGGCGGGGAGAACAAGGCATCAATCCCAGCACCAAGTAGTGCAGCAGCCAAGATAGCAGCTACATTGCTGTCAAAGATATCCGCACCAGTACCTGCAACATCACCTACATTATCGCCAACTGCATCTGCAACTGCAGCTGGATTGCGCGAATCGTCCTCTGGTATGTTATATTCTATCTTTCCAACAATGTCAGCGGACATATCTGCAGTCTTTGTGTAAATACCGCCGCCTGCCTTGGCAAAGAGTGCCACGGTACTAGCACCAAAAGAGAATCCAGTGATTATCTCCCAAAGTGCGGGTTCTTCCAGTGACAGAAAGAGTATGGACCATAGTCCATACAGTGAAGAGATGCCAACAAGAGCTATTCCAGCTATCATCAGTCCCATGACGGATCCAGCACGGAAAGCAACCATGAAGGCTGGGTTCAGACCTCCTTCTGACGCTGCAGCTGCCGTGCGGCGGTTTGCTCTTGTGGCTACCGTGAGACCGATATAGCCAGCACCCATGCTTGACAGAGAACCAAGGACGTAGGATATCGAAATCGGTATTCCTAGCCCACCAAAGGATAATACAATGAAAGCAGCTAGGATTACGGTGAAGAGAATGAGTATTCGATATTGTACCTTAATGAAGGCGTTCGCACCGTCCTGAATAAGACAACTTATCTCTTTCATTCGCTCCCCGCCTTCATCCGCCTGCATTACCTTCCAGTAAGTCACGAGGGCAACGAAGATAGCAAGGAGCCCTGTCAATACACCAGTTAGTAGAAAGAGAACAGTTGACATTGTTGATTCCTCATGTCCTTTGAGATGGGGATTATAGCCGTTACGCTTCCGCCAGCTACGACCTATAAAGAGGTGCCTGTGTTCAGACCAGTATGCCGAGTGAGAGGATTCACCTTCAAGACTAGATAGTGACAAGCTCATGTGCTTTAGTAACAGGACTAACTTCTAGGACCTCAACTTTCAGCATCTTGTCCCCTTGCCTAATTGTGGGCAAAACATCGAGGCCCTCAGTTACCTGCCCAAACATGGTATGTCTACCTTCAAGATGTTTGGTCTGCTCTCTGCTAAGACAGATGAAGAATTGACTCCCGCCGGTATCCCTCCCAGAATACGCTATGAAGATAGTCCTTGGTTGATACGCCTTAATGTTGCCTCAATGTCATTCCAACCGACATTGTAGTTTCTCATGAGAGCGTGAGCAATCTCATGGCAGTTTCTGCATAATGGTATCCACTCGTCTGCATCTAAGGCCTTTAGACTTGAAATGGTCCATAAGGTACTTCCAGGATGTGGCGCTCCATCCTTTTTATGAATGATTTCTCTTTCAGAATGGCAAATGGCGCATTCTTTGCCGAATATCTCATCTCGGAGTTCCTTCACGTCGGCTGTTTCTGTCTTTCTGGGACTTCAATCATTTTCCCTAAGAACCCGTTTAACCGGACCCGTGGACTTGTAACCAAAGAGTTCTGCGACCTTTTGAAGCGATTGTTCTTCCTCAAAGTATAGGCGGTAGACCTCGTCTGAACTGACGATAGTTCTTGGAATGGTAGGAGGAGGCTTTGGTTTCCAGCCATTGATTCGTAGTACGCGCTCAACCGGAGCCCGGGATTTATAGCCAAAGTGTTTTGCAACTTCTTGAAGACTACGTCCTTCTTCATAGTAGAGCTTATAGACTTCGACAGGGTCCAAGTCTTTTTTCGCTGTGCTATGGGGCCTCGCATTCCAGCCCATCTTTCTCATAATGTCGAAGACAGGTTTCTGAGATTTGTAACCAAAGCGCTCTGCAACCTGCACTTGTGATAGTTGCTCCTCATAATACAGTCTGTGGACCTCAGTTGGAGGTATGTCCTTCCTAAATGCAGCTCGTGGTTTTGCCTTCCACTTTTCTTCTCTGAATATCCTCCGGATTGGACTTGTTGATCTGCACCTGAAGGAATCAGCGATCGCTCTCACTGAGAGATTTTCTTCGAAATATAGTTTCTGTACCTCATTTGGGTCTATTTCATATTTCTTGCCACGGTCACGGCATTGCCATTCTTCTTGCTTGAAGGTTCTGCGAATCGCACAATCCGATTTCAGTCCGAGGCGCCTTGCTACACTTGCTATAGATAATCGCTCATCAAAGTAAAGTCTGTAGACTTCTTGAGCGTCAACGCTTATTCTTCGGTTACTTGAAGGACGAGTATTCCATCCTAGACTCCTGAAGAGTCTGCAGATTGAAGACACACCTTTGTAGCCAAAATGCTCTGCAATCCTCTTTTGTGATAAGCTTTCGATGTAGTACATACGATAGACTTCTCTGACATCAATTGGCTTCTTTGAAACCTCAACTTCCTCCTCTCTTTCGATTACGTCGTTTGTCTTATTTTGCCTCTTTTCAATCTTGGGTCTTGTTCGTTCTGTACACCCCATTATAATCTCAATGCGCTCTTCCTTTGAGAGCAATTTACAATCGCTCAGAATTTTAGTCCGTTCTTCTGGTGTCAGCATTCGGACCTTGCTCTCAATACGTTCTGGTGCGTCATGATGTTCTCTGACCTCTCTCAACCTGCGTTACCTCCTCTGCGCCACATAGGCTATCTT
>CAYPUO010000391.1:0-3931 GCA_964413775.1 uncultured archaeon | reverse complement strand
CTCTGATACTGCCTCAACAGCATAATTGTATGAAACGCCGCTTGTGATGATGCCAATCTCACCGCTACCTACCACGAAATTTAGAGGACTGCTCTCCGATATCGCCCGTGCCTTCTCGATCTGGCGAAGGAGCCATGGATGTCGTTTTCGTGCAACGGAGGGAACAGGTACAAAACGTGATGCATCTTTCTCGAACTGAACATGTTCGGGACGGTTTCTGATTGTACCAAACTCCACAGGAGCTCGGGTATGGTTCACTCTAGTGGTTGTGCGAAAGAGAATTGGAAGCTCAATCTTCTCGGATATATCAAATGCTTCTAGCAACATAGACTTGGCTTCTGCAGGATCGGCAGGTTCCATTAGTGGCATGTTGCCCATCAAGGCATAGTAACGACTATCATTTTCATTCTGAGAACTCCACATGCTGGGGTCATCAGCTACGACAATTACCATGCCTGCTCGAACACCGACATAAGCGAGAGAGAAGAAGGGATCGGCTGCAACATTTAGACCCGGGCCCTTACATACCATCATGGAACGCACTCCAGCAACTGCGGCAGCTCCTGCAACCTCTAGTGCCACCTTTTCGTTGGTGCTAAATTCAAAGAAGAAGTTAGGTATATGCGGTGCCATAAATGTTAGATTATTTCCAATCTCGCTGCTTGGAGTACCAGGATATAATGCAACTAAGCGCACTCCAGCCTCAAGGACACCTCTTGCTATTGCTTCGTTCGCAAGGAGAAGAATTGACTTACCCGGGGCATCTTCAAGTAATTCATTCGGTCGTGTCACGTGAACTTTTCCCTTCATTCTTATTTCCGATATTCGCGAGCAATAAGAGGAACTCTATCAGTCTTGCGGTATTGCCATGTTGCAGCATGCTTCCGTGGGTATTACATGTAGTACATCGAAGGCCTTGGAACACGTGTTCTAGGTAGTAATACCCCCCCATTATTTCCACTGGAACGTGAAGTGGAGTGATCCCGAAGCTGGTATTAGTATGTATGATAAAAATGGAGATAAATACAAGCTTCCCAATCGAATATAAATACTTTTGGGCATTTTAGAATTTCTATTTAACCCACTTCCAGTGGAAATGAAGGGGTTCTGCGGAAACTTAGAACACGTGTTCCAACTCACACATTTGTGGCTTATTCAACTTCTTGTAGTATCTGGTAGATTTTGAGTTTCATAATGTCCGAATACTCGCTAAATAACAGGTCAAAAACACTTCTGTGTTCTTCTGGTACTAGTATTGCAGAGTCCGCAACCGCTTCTGTACCTGGTGATTCCTCTATAACACCAGGTTTCCTCTTTTGCTTTATACCGGACTTGGTTTTCCAGCTATAGGTAAAGCCGTAGAGCTCTTTAGTGAATGAAACTCTTCTCGCATTTCTTCTGCGCGCTTCACGGAAGTCATAGAGATAGAGGTACATCGACATTAAGATCAACCAGAAACTGGAACACATGTTCTGAATTTTACTATGTGTAATACACTACAGTCACAATGGAAAGGTTAAAGCGTGCGATTCTTTGCTCCGGAGCCAGCCCTCATCAGGATTCTGGAGGAGGTCACATGAGCAAAATTGGCTTGCGCAAAGAAGAGAAACCCTTCGAAACTCGCGTTCCACTAGTTCCGCAACATGTGGCCATTTTAAATAAACAACATAACATCAGCTTCATTGTCGAACCAAGCAGTCAGAGGGCATTTCGACCCGAAGAGTATGATTCCAAAGGTGTAGAGATTTCACTAATCAAAGACAGTGATGCGAATGTTATACTCGGAATCAAGGAAATGCCGGTCGATTTCTTTGAGCCCTCAAAGGTCTATATCTTCTTTAGTCACACTGTCAAAGGACAAAAGTACAACATGCCTATGCTACATCGTATCATGGAAGTTGGGGCAACACTACTAGACTATGAAAAGATTGTAGACAACAATGGTCGCAGACTAATATACTTCGGAAATTGGGCTGGACTTGCAGGGATGTCCGACACGCTCCGTGTTCTCGGTCAGCGGCTTGACTATGAGGGTATTTCCCCAAATCCTTTCTCCGGTATTCGTCCAACACTCCAGATAATGCATCTCTCGGATCTCAAAGAAGAGATTCGTCTACTTGGAGAGAGAATAGATAGACTCGGTCTGCCACAAACACTCTCTCCTCTTGTCATAGGATTTGCTGGATACGGGAATGTATCTAGAGGTGCCCAAGAGATTTTCGATATTCTTCCACACGAAACTGTGACACCCCACGAGCTTCCCGAACTATCCAAAAGAACAGATGTCATCTACAAGTGTGTGTTCAAAGAAGAGGACATGGTGTGTCCTACTGATTCTCAATCCACTTTCGAGCTTCAAGACTATTACCTCCATGGCACAGCAAAATATCAGGGCCAATTTGAGAAGTATATTCCCTACCTGACAGTCTTATTGAACTGTATCTACTGGATGCAGAAGTATCCTCGTCTTGTTACGAAGAAATTCATCAAAGAGCACTGGAAGAGTCCTGAAAGAAGACTTCGTGTTATCGGCGACATATCTTGTGATATTGAGGGTGCAATCGAGTTTACACTCAGGTCCACAAAACCCGATAATCCTGCATTCTGCTATAACGTTCAGGAAGACAAAATGGAACTGGGCATTGCAGGTGATGGTCCTATTGTAATGGCAGTCGATAATCTCCCATGCGAATTACCAAGAGAGTCTTCACTCTTCTTCAGCACTAGTCTACTAGACTTCATTCCATTACTAGCTAAAGCTGACTTTACAGTGCCATTCGAAGAGCTTGTACTTCCCAAAGAGCTTCTCGATGCCATAATCGTATATCGGGGCAAACTAACAACAAAATACGAATATCTGCAAGAATATCTATCCACGTAGGTGAACCAAATTATGAAAAATGTCCTTTGTCTAGGAGCGGGTCTGGTCGCACGCCCGTATATCCACTATATCTGTGCACATGGCTTCAATGTCATTGTAGCGAGTAGAACAATAGAGAAAGCCAACCATCTAATTGAAGGATGTGAGCATGCTGAAGCCATAGCACTCAACATAACGAAGGATGATGCGCTTCTCGAGGAGCTAGTTTCGCGGGCTGACCTCGTCTGTTCGCTACTACCGAACACCCTACATGTAAAATCCGCTAAGGTGGCAATAAAACACAAGAAACCCTTCTGCACAACTTCCTATATCTCCAAAGAGATGCAGGCTCTGGATAGAGAGGCAAGAGAAGCTGGAATACTCCTTCTCAACGAATGTGGTGTTGACCCTGGTATTGACCACATGAGTGCAATGAAGGTCATAGATCATGTTCATAACAATCATGGCAAGGTCATAAGCTTCACTTCATTCACTGGAGGTCTTCCTGCACCTGATGCGAACGATAATCCGTTCGGTTACAAGCTTTCTTGGAACCCACATGGTGTACTCTTAGCAAGCCGAAGTGATGCACATTTTCTCAAAGACGGTGATCATGTAGACATACCCGGACCTGACCTTTTTGATAACTACGAAATAATGGAAGTCCCAGGAGCTGGCAAATTTGAGGGCTACCCTAATCGTGACAGCCTTTCATATATCGACATCTACAATATTCCAGAAACAAAGACTATGCTTCGAGGTACCCTTCGTAACATTGGCTGGTGTCCAACACTGAAGAAGATAGCTGACCTTGGTCTCTTGGACACAAACGGACATAGTCTACAAGAACTAACATTTGCACAGATGATTCAGAGTCTAGTATCCTCCAAGGATGATATTGTAGAGGCAGCTTCACAGTACCTGAACCTTGGGAATGATGATCCAATAATTCGTCGTCTTGCATGGCTGGGCCTTTTCAGTGATGAGGAGATACCTGAGGGAATCAACACATACTTGGATGCATTATGTTATCTCTTTGAGAAGAAACTACAGTATGCACCTGGTGAACGT
>CAYPUO010000390.1:0-3960 GCA_964413775.1 uncultured archaeon | reverse complement strand
GTGATACAGAGATATCCTTCCTTCAGCGCGGTCTGGACCTCGTCAAGAGCAAACAGCCCCTTGGCTATCAGGCGTTTACTCTCTGATACAGTCAGTGATACGAGAAGCTTCTTCATCTCTTGTCATCCATCTCCGTGTCGGACTACCATTTTACTCTGTCGTGTCGAGCATCTTGTCAAGTTTTTGGACAGTCTCATCAACAATCAATGCTGATGTGTCCCTGACTGACTGAAGGTATTTCTCCACATCTATCTCTGCACGGGAAAACACCTCACTAGTCTGGTCATCAGCGCTGACCGCTTCTATCAATGAACTGTCCTCTTTCAGTGCCTTCGTTGTGAGGTCACGCAATATCTCATGCGCCTTTGGTCTCTCAAGCCCACTACGTATGAGTTGTGTGAGGATGTACTCGCTTAGTGTTGACTCATTCGATCCCTTTAGATTTCGCTCGATTGCTTCTGTATGCAGCTCAAGTCCGCTGATTATCGCTGTCATCTCTCTTACAATGTAGTCTGTGAGGATGAATGCCTGCGGGATGACGAATCTCTCTGTGGAGGAATGACTGATGTCTCTCTCTTCCCAGCTGACGACATCTTCGAGAGCCGGTGCCGCTAGGCTCCTGATGGTCCTTGCAATCCCACAGACCTTCTCGCATGTGACTGGGTTCCTCTTGTGAGGCATCGCGGATGAGCCCACTTGTTTTCCTTGGGCGAAGGGCTCGGAAACCTCACCAATCTCTGTCCGCTGGAGGTTTCTAATATCTGTTGCAATCTTCTCGATCGAGGCAGCTAGGTTTGCAAGGTTCAAGACTGACTCAGCATGTCTGTCGCGCTGGATGATCTGCGTCGTTGCTAGAGGGGTACTAAGGCCGAGTTCCTTCATCACCGACCTCTGGAGGTCAAGTCCGATGCTGCCTAGAGCAGCATGACTCCCAGTTGCACCGGCAATCTTCCCTACAGCTGCTGTCTTGCTTGAGGCCACCAGTCTCTCTCTGTGGCGCATGATCTCATCAAGCCATACGCTGAACCTGAGGCCATAGGTTATGGGTACTGCGTGCTGGCCATGGGAACGACCTATAGCTAGAATCCCCTCTGTCTTCTGTGCTGCAGCGGCGAATGTTCTTGCCAAGAGGTCGACCTGCGGTAGTAGTACTTCGTATGCCGCCTTCAGCTGGAGTCCCAGTGCTGTGTCCTTTATGTCATTGCTCGTAAGTCCGAAGTGGACCCACCGCGCACCAGACCCTTTGCACTTCTCTGCTATTGCCTCAAAGAGCGCAGCGACATCGTGTCGGGTCCTCTCCTCTAACTCAAGTGTCCGAGCTAGAGTCACAGTTTCTGGGTTGGCGTTCTCCATGATGTCCTCGGCGGCATCCCTTGGGATCATGCCCAGTTCTGCCTGAGCTTTTGCTACCGTCTTCTCCACCATAAGCCAGAGCGCGTGTCTGTGCTCCTCTTCAAAGATCTGGACCATCTGCGCGTTTCCATACCTGCCATAATCAATCGGACTAACTGGCATGTGAGTCAACTCCTATTGCTGTGACGAAAACTTCTACTGATATGGTTTGCTAAAGACTCGTAATGCAAGAGCCCCAGAAGGCTAATGAGCAGGTCGTGCATAGAGAGACTGAGCCCTCATGAACTCATCAACTGTCAACAGATATACATCCACGGTGATTGACTCGGTCATTCGGACTGCAAGCTCCTTTCTTGATTCGTGGACGATTGATACCAGAGGCTTGCAGCTTCCTGGCATGGTAGGTGGCCTCTTTGTCAATCCCATAAGGGAGGACGTTATCGCGATTAAGTCTGCACTGGGACGCATGAAGATTCCCTACGTTGACCTGTCGCAGTTTCTAGACGGTCCACTAAGCAGAGTTGAGTTCAGCCATCAGTTCAGTCTTGCCGAGAATGAAGTCGATATGGTCATAACGTCCTTCCATGACTCCGAGTGTTTTGGAAACGGGCGACATATGCTTGAGCGAGCGTCGGAGAATGCTACTCGCCCTATAGTGAACTACGCTGACGATGTGTTTTCCCCACAGGGGGCACTTGCTGAGATTCTCGGTTTTCACGGCGCCTTGGGCTCAGTAAGAGACAAGAAGATTGCAGTTTCATGGGTCTTTGGTAATCGCTTTGTTTCGCCCAACATCGCTCACTCACTTCTCCGGATGCTTCCGCTTCTTCAGGCAGATGTCAAAGTGGTTGCGCCCTCTCGGTTCCCTCTCCTCAATAGAGTCCGTCATGAGGCTGATGCTCTGGCTTCTCAGAGGGGCACTTCGATCGAGTACGCTACTGAGTTCGAAGGAGCATTCAAGGATGTGGACGCAGTCTTTGCATTGAACTGGGGTGGTCTAGATAACTTCCAGCGGCCAGCAAGGAATGTCGAGCATGCCGCTGAATTCCGTGACTGGTATTTTACAGATGACACAACATCAGCGCAGGTTCCGACTCTATTTGTACCACCGGCGCAGGTGGAGATTTCAGCGAGCGAAGGAGTCTTCTCCAGAAACTTCCGCCACAATCATACTTGGCTCTCAAGAAGAGTCGCGGCTCTCATGGCGACTATCCTGTATCTGTCAAGTAGCTCAGATACTTGGCTGCTCCTCTAATGGCTTCATAGTCCTTTTAACATCTGGTAGCATAGCTTTTCATGTCATGTGGAAGATGCTCCGTCCCGATGCTACGAGAGTCTGGAACGACCCAGAGACCCACAGGCGACTGTCCCGGTATCGCGGGATAGTCGATGACCGGAAGTGGGCGAAGTACCTCCTTGCAAAGGACATATCCTGCGATGCTGCTCTTGACGAGTCAACCGATTGCCTCTGGAAAGAGCACGCAAGGCTGCACGATGAATTTGCGCAGTATGTAGGGTCCATTGACAGCGGCACCGAACGCACTTGCATCGACCAAGGAGAACGGTCATTCCTGGACCTCAAGAACGAACTCGCTCAGAGAATTCTCAGAGACTGTCACTTATGCGAGAGGCGCTGTGGAGTTGACAGGTCAGTTGAGGAGAAAGGGTGGTGCAGACTCGGCTCGGCATCGCGGGTTTCTTCTGCATTCCTACATACGGGTGAGGAACCTCCCCTTGTCCCGAGTGGGACTATCTTCTTCTCTTCTTGTTGTCTTTCCTGTGCGTTCTGTCAGAATGCAGACATCTCAACCAATCCGAATGCAGGGAAGGAGGTGGATCCGCCACAGCTGGCTCTACTTGCTGGGTCCTTGGGGCGCGACGGAGCAATCAACATCAACTATGTGGGTGGAGACCCTGTTCCCAATGCCCACACAATTATTGGTTCGTTGCTTCATCAGACGAATAACATCACACAGCTCTGGAACTCGAGTTTGTACGGGTCAGATGAGGCGATGCAACTCATTGCAGACCTGATGGATATCTGGCTGCCGGACTTCAAGTATGGGAACAATGACTGCGCACAACGCCTCTCACGTGTTGAGAACTATTTCGATGTCGTGTCGAGGAACCATCTTACAGCATATGCTAATGGTGAGGTGATTATCCGCCACCTCGTACTGCCAAACCATCTCGAGTGCTGTACGTTTCCTATCCTCGAGTGGGTATCGAAGAACCTCCCAGACTGCTTGGTCAACATCATGGCTCAATACAGACCCGAGCACAGGGTCCGGAGGGATCCCGACACGTACAGGGAGATTAACAGAAGAGTGGGCAACGACGAGATGCGCCGCGCATTTGAGAGGGCTGATGAACTCGATATCTACTGGCGTCCTGTGAGCTAGTGCGCGTAGCAACATTCTAAAGAACTTCATGGCCCTCTTAGGGTGAATTGAAATGTGTCTTGCAGTTCCTGGATTGGTCCTCAGTATTGAGGGCGACTATGCAGAGGTCGACTTCGGAGGCGTGAAGAGAAAGGTATGTGTGACTCTGCTGCCAGACTTGAAGACAAACGAGTATGTGATAGTCCACACTGGGTATGCTATCGAG
>CAYPUO010000389.1:0-3964 GCA_964413775.1 uncultured archaeon | reverse complement strand
ACGGGATACAGTTCATTCTTGTCGACCATGGCACACACTACACATGTTTACTTCTCACAAAGGTTGGATGATTCGCATCTCCTCCTCAGACCACTCGAAAGCAGACCGCTCACGGTTCGCTCTCGGATCGTTTGTCAACCAAGACCTTCGCAAGCTCCTCAAAGATGTCGACTATGCCTTCTCCTGTCTTGGCTGATGACTCGATGTACGGCATATTATGCTTTGCTGCAAACTGCTTGCCTTCTGCGGGTTCGACAACACGGTCAGGGAGGTCTGTCTTGTTTGCGACAAGCACTAGAGGTATCTTCTTCCCAACTGCTTTCTCAAGCTCCTCCAGCCACTCTTCGAGCACTATGAAAGTCCTTCGTCGGCTCACATCATAGACCAGGATACCTCCGCTACTCCCACGATAATACATTGGGCGGAGAATCTGGAATCTGGATTGGCCAGCAACGTCCCATATCTGGAGCTTCACCGTATATCGTTGCCCTCGTTCACTCGTAATATCTATGTTCTTCACAGCGAACTGTGAACCGATAGTGGTCTTGTAGTCAGTCCTGAAGAATCCGTGTGAGAAACGGGTAACGACCGCAGTCTTGCCTACCGCGCCCTCTCCCAAGACAACGATCTTAAAAAGGAAGTCATACGTCGAACTCATTAGATTCATCTCACGGTTGTCCATCGCAGTAGGTGATTAGCTATCCCGTTAGCGGAATTAGACTTCACCCGACTAATAAGCTTTCGTTCGACCAAGCGACAGCACTCCCCATCATGTATTCCTCTCCACCTGAGAGAGAAACTCAATTAGCAGTTTGTTGAATGTGCCCCACACCTCGACCATCGGAGTATGGTCACCATTCTCCACAACAACAAACTCTGCATCGGGTAACGAATCCGCAAAAGCTTGCGCGGTCTTTGGCTTGATGATGTCGTCATCCTCACCCACCATTGCCAGAATAGGGACAGTAAGCTCACTTACTCGTGCGGAAATATCGAATCTGTCGCATGCCTCGAGGTCTCTCAGGAGGATTCGAGGGCTGACCTTGTTTGCAATGTCCTTGTAGTCGGGAAGATAGAACTTCTCCAAATCATCAACAAATTGATGATAGTCTTGCCTTGGAGTGTGGTCCTCAAGTGTTTCTTTGACTATCCCGAGAATCATACTACGCAGGTCTAGGTCAGGTGAGGTATCAGCAAGTACCATTGCACGAGGCTTTCTGAACCCCTCAGCAAGAAAATACGACATGACGACGCCTCCACCCATAGAATGACCAACAAGCACGAAGTCTTTCAGGTCAAGATGTTCGACTAGTGCTGCAACCTCCTCAGGAAAGGCACAGTTCACATCGGGAGGACTATCCAGATTATCTGAATCTCCGTGACCGTAGAGGTCCAAGGCGATCACACGGTGACACTTTCTGAGTTCAAGCAGCTGGAGTGCCCACACGACCCGAGAAGATCCTGCTCCATGGACGAAAACCACGTTCAGTCCCTTCGCAGAGTCCTCACGCTCGTCGAGATCAATATAGTACATGCTCGCTCCGCGAAACTCAAAGTGGGGCACTCTTCGATGACCTCAAGTATCCATCTGCTGATGCTCCATAAATCAATATCGCAGACAAGTAGGTATCTTTTTGAATCCAGGTACCTGAGATGTCCCGAAGATTATGACTGGTAAGCTGTTTGGTACTACTGGTGTAAGAAAGGTCTATGGCACAGAGTTTGATCTTGAGATGGCATTGCGCCTTGGAAAGGCAGTTGGGACATATCTCCGACAAGGGACAGTGCTATTGGGCAGAGATGCAAGGACTACGGGCCAGATAGTGTCTCATGCCCTGACTGCCGGCGTGATCTCTACAGGAGTAAACGTCGTAAACGCAGGAATTGTCCCCACACCAACACTCGCATATGTAACAAAACTACTTGGTCTGACTGCAGGAATCATGGTGACTGCATCACATAACCCACCAGAATACACAGGCGTAAAATTCTGGGCTGGTGACAGTATGGGCTTCACTCCAAAGGCGGAAGAAGAAATCGAGAGCATCTTCGACTCTGGAAAATTCACAGTAGCCCAGTGGGATTCAATCGGCCGCGTGAGCAGAATTGACAATGCAACGGACCTGCACATCGAAGCACTTCTCAGGAGATGTGATGCGGATGCGATTAGGGCGATGGACTATCGTGTTGTGGTTGACCCTGGAAATGGAGCGGCTTGCGTATTGACACCCTATCTTGTACAAGAGCTAGGATGCAAGGTCATCACAATCAACGGTCAGCTTGACGGTCATTTTCCTGGGAGAAGGTCAGAGCCTGACGAAGAGTCCCTCGAGAATCTTGTCATGATGGTCAGAGACACCAATGCGGATCTTGGAATAGCCCACGATGGGGACTCGGATCGGGTCGTGTTCGTAACTGAAACAGGCGAAGTTGTTCGAGGGGATAGGACAATCGCTCTCTTCGCAAAAGAGGCGTTGAAAGAAAGTCCTTCCAAGACTATAGTGACAACCGTTGACAGCTCAAAGGTCCTCGACGAAACGGTCGCCAGTGCGGGAGGAAGGACTGAGCGCACTCCTGTTGGAGATATTCAGGTCGCCATCAAGGTCAAGGAACTTGGTGCAGCGCACGGTGGAGAGGCCTGTGGTGTCTTTCTGTTCCCAGAGGCTCATCTCGCCCCAGAACCATTCCTTGCTGTATGTAAGATACTGGAACTAATGGCAAATACGCATCGCTCATTTGGCAGTCTCGTCGGGGAAATCCCAGTCTACCCGTTGAAAAAGACGAAGCTGAGTGTAGCGAACGACATGAAACCGATGGTGATGACATCTCTCAGGGAGAGGCTGCCTCAGGCATTCACAGATGTGAAAGAGATACTGACGGTCGACGGTCTTGGTGTTGCACTTGAGAAGGGATGGGTACTGGTACGGCCATCAGGTACAGAACCAGTAATCAGAATAACATGCGAGGCCCCAACGGAGGAGATGGTGTCTGACATTCTGGAAAAGACTAGGAAAATAGTTGAAGAGGTCATAGATGGACATTAAGCAACCAGAGTCATGCAGATAATCTTTATAGCGAATTTTCATAAAACTCAGGTGAAACAGAGGCACAATAAATGGGCGATGATGACGACTTCATTATGGATGAATTCGAATGGGCTCTAAAGGACCCCACAGAAGAGAAACTCAGACAACTCGGGGAAGTCGTGAGTATCATTACAGGCAAGTTGATAGACGCATTTGGACAACTGGAAAGAAGAATTGATGACTTGGAAAGCGAGGTGTCGGCTCTTGGCTCCCGCATCGACTCGCTCTCAAGACAATCTGTCAGCGTCGGCCCATCGGCCGCTGCGGATACGGCACCAGCCACGGCCTCAGACCCCATAGCAAAAGCGCCCTCACCGAAGCCCGCAAGTGGTGGAGGAGGGAGTATGATGGGCGAGCTCAAGGCACTTCTCGCTGCTAGAAGACAGAAGTCAGAGGATTCTACAAACACCTCGCCAACTGATTAAGAGAGAGTCTTTATGCTGTTCTTAGGATAGAAAGGACCAGCATGTATTGGTAGCTCTACTGTGAAGGCTTCCGCACGGTCACATGCTGCTTGAACGCCACGAAGCCTAGTACGGGCGTCGTAGAGCCTTGTATAGAATCCATTTGCCTTGCTCATCTGGGATGAATGCATCTTCAAAGCCTCTACGGATGTGGGATATGTTTCTGAGACATCTACCATCACATGAGGCTGCGAGAAGAGACTATTGATCTCCATGTGATAGGTCTTCTCGACCAAGTGAGCATTATCAAATACTGTAGCGTGTGACGCCCACTCGATAGCTTGCTTGACAACTCCATAGCACGCAACATGATTATGGTTGTAGTCTGCTGGACTGTGGGTAATGACAATACTGGGACGGGACTTGAGGAGGACATCGACAATCTCACTCCGTAGGCTCATGTCGATGGCGAAG
>CAYPUO010000388.1:0-3964 GCA_964413775.1 uncultured archaeon | reverse complement strand
GCTCTAGGTGCCATTAGCACTCTACTAGCTGTCATGGTCCTCGTGCAAGAGCCACCTAGGGCGTCAACCGAGCTAGCTGGAAATCGGATTAGCCGGCCTCCTCTCCTGGAGATTCTTCAGAAGGAGAGTAAGGCCTATACAGCTCTCGGCATCTCGATGTTCTCAAACATGTTTGCGATTGGTATTCTTGAAGTTGCATTCACACTGGAAATTGTTGAAACCTACGGGATCTCCCCTCTTGAGATTGGGTTGTTCTTCGGAGTCCTCGGTATTGTCACCATAGTTGGAAACATCCTGTTTGGCAAGATGTCTGATAGACTTGGCCGCAAGTGGCTCATTGTTGTTGGTTCATTCATAGGAGCTCTGTCCATGTATATCTTCATGGTTGCCACGGACCTTCCGGGCTTCTTCCTAGGAGGCGTCGTCCTTGGGGTTGCAATGTCCATGAGAGGCCCCACCATACAGGCGTTGACAGCTGACCTGACAGACCAGAGCTCCTATGGTATTATCATGGGCATGATGGGCGCAGTGAGCAATAGCGCTTACGTTGTTGGTCCGCTACTTGGTGGCTTTCTTTACGATAAAAATGGAAACAGCTATGAAGCATTGGCTGCTGCGGTAGTAGTTTCTTGTATGGGAGGTGTTGGTGCTATAGCTGGGCTGCCCGGCAGGATCAGGAGGAGTGCTGTTAGGCCGGAGTCTCTTCACGATTCTGATTAGGCCCTACACAAACATTCCTGACACATATGCAACAACACTACTATTGTCGCCAGTTACATCTCCTGACGTCGCATATTTGAGCAGTTTGAAGTTTGTTGCTCCGAGCTCTTTAGCAAATACAAGTGAAGTGGCTATCGGTCCAGAGCCGCAGATGCTTAAGCGGTGCTCTTGCACGAAGTTCATGAATCCTCTTGGATCAAGATACTCCAGGAACTCCATGGCCTGGTTGTCTTTCATCTTCGCACTCTGAGCCGACTCGAAATGTGTGAAATCTGAACTAGCGATGACAAGAATGTCCATATCAGATGCCAGTTCGGCAATAGTCTTTCCAAGTGACTCAATAGTTTCGTATCTGTAGTCACGGAGGCATATTGGCACAAATGAGAAGTCTTCTCCGAAAGCATATTGGAGGAATGGGAGTTGGACCTCAATCGAGTGTTCTGAACTGTGTGCGATGCAATCACTGGTCGCATACTTGTTCTTGTCGATTATCAGTGAACCTAACTGCGTATCATACTTTGCAAGTCCCAGCGGCGTCTTCCAGTCCTCGTTGCATACAGCGACAGGAGCTCCCATCCCTGAATGATTTGGTCCTATGATCACAATATGGTCGGGCTTACCATCTTCATACAGATTGATGTAGCTATGAGCTGCAGGCTTTCCTGAGTACATATATCCTGCATGAGGCGAGATGAGGGATTTGATCTTTCTCTGAGTGCCTATTGCTCCCTCAGGCGCTCGCCCAGGACCACCGGCTTGGAGAAAGCAGCTCTCAAGTCGTTTTAGTAGCATATCCTCTGTACCTTCATAGAACTGGCCCGCAACCACAGGTAGACGCGTCATGAACACACCGCAGAATGTAGTAGCATGATTCGAGAAAAGCGTTTTCCTATGGAGGCGCGTTCGAGAGGATCTTGGCTATCGCAACCGCTTCGCCATGAACTCTCCCACGTTACCAAGCTTCACTGGCTCAGTTCCTTTTGTTGTCATATCTCTAACACTGACTTCTCCCTTTTCGAGGTCCCTAGGTCCAATAATGACGACGTACCTTGCTCCTCGGCTCTCTGCCTGTTCAAGGTTCTTTCCCAATGACCTGCCTAGCAAGTCAACTTCGACTGCAATCCCTTCTTTTACCATCTGGTTGGCGAGCTTCATTCCCACACTTACTAGGGAGCCCTTTATTGGCACTAGGAATACATCTATCCGCTGGATTAGCTTCTCTGGAGCTCCTTTCGCCATCAGCACATCAACAATTCTATCAATACCGAGCGAGATTCCGGTCGCTGGAGTGGGCTGTCCTCCGAACTTCTCGATCAACCGATCGTATCTACCTCCACCAAGTATTGAACCTACATCGGGTTCTCCTGTGTACCTGCCTTCAAATACTGGGCCGGTATAGTAGTCAAGGCCTCTTGCCAGTGACATATCGAACATGACCGACTTAGCTACTTCAGCTGACTGGAATATCTCTGCCATGAGAGTAAGTTCGTCGACACCTTCACATCCTATCTTCGATTCCTTGAGCAGGTCTCTAAATGCGTCGAGGGTTTTCGTTCCAGGCCCTCTAATCTCCAGCGCATCCAGTAGTGTGTCAGTAGATGTTTCGGATATCCCGCGTGATAGTAGTTCTTCAACTACGCCGCTTTTCCCAATCTTGTCGAGTTTGTCAATAGAACGGAAGCATTCGTATGCGAGTTCATCTCTCACGCCTGCGATTTCGGTGAGGCCTCTGAGTACCTTCCTATTGTTGATTCCAATCACATAATTATCTTGTAGGACCCTACGTGCAAATTCCAGTGCGACAAGTACGACCTCCGCATCGGCTGCAGCGCTTGGCGCGCCAACGATGTCAACATCGGCCTGCATGAATTCCCTGTATCTTCCCGCCTGAGGGCGGTCATACCTCCAAGCCTTTCCAACTGCATACCTTTTGAAGGGTTTTCGAAGATGCGGGTTGGATGCAACAATTCTTGCCAGCGGGACAGTGAGGTCAAATCTAAGTCCCACCTCGCGGTCTCCCTTGTCTGCGAACTTGAAAGTTTCAGCTTCCACGTCCTCTCCTCCCTTTGCTGAGAGGGTTTCCCATAGTTCCATCACTGGTGAATCCAAGGGCTCGTATCCATAGCATCTGAAGACCTGCACTGCTTGGTCAACCAAATAGTTGCGAACTAGGATTTCGCATCCCATGAGGTCTCTCATACCACGTACCGTTCTCATTTCACTCAAGACTACGTCCTCCTGAAGGTTCACTAGTGACAATTACGGTAGCTCTTCTGGATAAGTAATTAAAGAAACAGATGAACGAGTCCACCATCTTTCATCATTTGTCACCAAATATCGAGAATCGCAGCTCTTCTTTAAGTCTTTTGATGGGCTAGGTTATTGTGAAGACTCCCGTTGCAAACAGCGTGAGGTAGATTGCAACGCTTGCGACCATTATGAAGGCATCGCGTGCAACTAGCTTGACCAGCTTGGTATCGCGGGCTGCTTGATATACAAAGAAAAACTTGTTCAGAAGTGCCAGCAGGGTTGAGAGAATGACAGAGTACACCGCCGTGTCAAGAGAAATGCTGCCCGATGCAAAGAAGAGCGTTGCCGTTGTTACAACCGCTCCAGCATTGACTAGCCCGCCGACAGCAGATATGATCAAAAACCCAGTATCGCTTGCCACTTCTTGAGCTATTTGAGAGATATAGAGGATAAATGTGAAGATTGCAGCAAAGCGGAGCGCAGCTCCAAACTCGAATGGTGATACGAGCTTCGTGTCAATCTCCTGTTTCTCCTTATCCTCCTGGCTTTTCTGTTCCATCACCAGCCTTATAGCTCCAACGCTAATGAGTATCAGGAGTGGAACCAAATAGTATCCGGCTATCCTGAGACTCGGGTCTAGAATCACAACGAGAAATCCGTTCCGTAGGACCATTGCTAGATTAGCAAACAGGGCGGCTACTCCATACATACCTGGCCTTTTTCTCTCTACTTTAACATAGTTGTCAGTGAGGCTCGATACGGTAGCTTCGCTATTAACAAATCCCCCGAAAAATCCGAAGAAGTATTCACCCCTATGCTTGTATTTCTTTACAACAATGTAATTGACAAAGCTGATTGAGAGCAGAAGTACAATCAGAATATATGCAGTGAATATGGGAAATCCTTGAGGGAGACCTGGAACTGGAATGGTTTGAGGGATGAGTGGCCAGAAGAACAGTATCAGTACTCCCAATTCCGCAGCACTGATCATCTC
>CAYPUO010000387.1:0-3974 GCA_964413775.1 uncultured archaeon | reverse complement strand
GAATTGTATTCAGGGGGTATCCAGTCGTCTTCTCGGAGGCATGTAGCACAGCGCTTGAAGGTCCATTGCTGCAAGCCTTTCTACGACAGGGTGCAGCGTACATCGGTTCGACCCTTGACACATTGAATAATATCCAGCCATTTGATGACTGGCGTGAATGCGCATATTCGGATGGATGGAAGTTTGGCTTTCTGGACCTCCTAGACAGCTTTGATCACATTGGCGAAGTGAAGGTTTCAGTGGATAAGGAGATAACACGTAATCTCGCTGAAGGGCCTCTTAGGGAGATTGACCAAATACGAAGCGGGCAGACATCTGTTGTTCAGAGTGATGAAGCGCTTTCGACAATCGAGTGGACGTTCTTTGGGAACCCAATGCGCAGAAGCACAGTTGGACCAAATGCAGACTACTCGCCGGGAAAACTAGTCGTCGATACGTGATGCATTGCTTGATGCCATTCTGCCAATTGCACCCCCAATTGCTCCGGCTACCAATCCAGCGAAGGAGAGCAGAAGTACAGATGCCATTATGTCGAGATAGAATGATACAAGGTCGGAAGTTGGATTCAGAGCAAGCAGGCCCTGGGATAAGTAGAGAAGAAATGGAGTAAAGGCTGCAGATGAAGAGATGAAGCCTCCAACTGCACCGTTCTTTATTTGGCGCAGTAGAAAGCCCACCACTAACCCAGACAGTAGCGGAGTGAAGATGAAAAGCATGGAGTAGAGGCCAATGTTGAGCATTGCCCCAGCAACTATAATGATAACGAACTGAAAGGGGGAGATACGTCTGGGAGAGATGTTTACTTCTTTCATTGATAGAACCATTTTATGCACATATTGTTCCAGATTTAAACGCTGGCCATGGGCCCCTACTGATATGTGAATGGGGATAAAACGCATCCATGAGAACATATGGAGCCGTTCGTTTTCACCGACATGATCCACTACTGGGAGTTTCACCTCAACCTCTATTTGGAACCAGACATGATTCCCAGATGATGATGTCATTGAAAATACAGGCCCCTGAAGACTATGACCTTCTTGCATCTGTTCATGCATGGATATTTCCTGATGTCCAACCGGTTCCTGAGATGACTAATGGCGATTCTACATGGCGGGTGTTCACCGTTGTAGACGAGCAGGTTCCGGTGAGAATCACTCAAGTGACAAGAGGGAAGGACTTGAGTATTGAATGGGAGAACACAGGAAAAACCAAGTCTGTAATTGCGAACAAAGTGAGGAGGGTTCTGAGCCTTGACCAAGACATGGCTGCAGTCCATGCAGACATGCAAAGGAACCAAGAGATATGCCATATAGTAGACCGAGTAAAAGGGATCAGACCCTATCTTGCAGATACTGCATTTGAAGCTCTCATCAAGACGATTATTCAGCAACAGATATCCTATAGAGCCGCCAACGTCATAACCAGACGGCTCATTCTGGGATTAGGAGAAAAGCAGGACTGGTATGGAACTACCTACTCATTTCCGTCTGCTGAAGACCTTGCTTCTGCGGGTCTAGATAGATTGAAGCAATATGGACTGGGTTACAAGGCTGAGTACATAGACAACCTCTGTGCTATGATAATCAGAAGTGACATCATCATCGATGATCTCAAGAACATGAACTACAATGAGGTGAGAGAAGTTCTCCATCCAATAAGGGGGATTGGAGAATGGACGCTCGGAGTCTTTGCGATTGCAGGCCTTGGGGATTTTAGTGTTTTCCCATTTGGAGACCTAGGTATTCAGAATCTCCTGGGCAGACTGTTCAGTCTAGGCAGACGGATGAAGAAGTCAGAAGTGGAGAAGGTATCTGCACGATGGGGAAAAACAGGGCCGATGATTCTCTATCTGTTAATGTGCGCAGATGTTCTGGGATACATGGGAGAAATCGGACGTTCTGGAAATCCATAAAAGGCGAGGTTTCTCAATCAGAGAGCACCACGGGGTGAACACCTTTGTCTGAAGGAGGAAAGAAGAATACTAGGCTCTGGAGGATATACTCTATGTTCCTCAAAGAGCTAAAACTGGTCCAAAAGGACAAGTTCGCTCTCCTCCTGGTATTTGCGCTTCCTGTAATGGTCATGGGAACGCTCTTTTTCGCAGTCAACCAAGGTTCAATAGGCCGAGCACTAGATTCATCGGGAAAGAGCCCAGACGCCCTTGTTATTGGAGTAGTTGACATCGATAACACGAATACTTACCCGGACCAGGACCTGTCCAAGAATTTCACGTGGTATTTGTCCAAGAGCCCAGATTTCATTGTTCTGCAGTATAACACCGAACAAGATGCGAAAAACGGGCTTTATCAGGATGTAATAAAGGCGTATTGTGTCATCCCCTATGGCTTTGAAGGCAACATCACGGGTGATATCCCTGCATTTGTGAACATTCACATCAGCAGTACTGATTTCCAGATTCAGGCCACCATCTTTGGGGAATTCTCGGACGTTGTAAACCAGTTTAGGTATGACCATGGATGGATCAAGGGGGAAATTGCAGTAGAGAGAGTACGAGAGTTTGCTCCCGTTGGCAACGACACTGCAGCCACCTTTGGCGTCTTTATGCTCGTGTTTTCAGTCTTCATCGCAGTATCAGCAACCGCGGCACAGGCGATAGTTGGCGATATCCCTCTGAATCGAATGCTACTGACGCCTGCAACAAAAATGGAAGCAATACTATCAAAGACTCTGGCCTACTTTGCAATTGGTGTGTTCCAAGGCTTCTTTCTGCTCTTATTATGGCTGGTCATGTTTGGAATAGTACCCAACACAGACTTGCTAACTCTGAACATCATTCTCTGGCTCATGTCGATTTCCGGATCAGCTCTGGGAGTCCTAATATCGACAATTGTTTCAACAAGATTGCAAGCGAACCAGTCATTCCTCTTTCTCTTGTTTGGTTCATTAATCGTCGGAACTGGATTTGTTGATGTCGGGATTGTAGACGAGTTATATCCACTCAACCTTGGGAGAATAATGATAGTTGATACGGCTTTCAAAGGAATACCTCTTGGCAGTTTCACAGGGGACATCCTCCTGATACTCGCAGTATCTCTAGCATTCATACTCCTTGCGTGGGGAATCTTTGCGAAAAGGGCAACTCTCGCATGAAGGCCAACACGGTGGCACAAACAAGTCAAACGAGTATTTCAGATGTCAGTAGGGAGTTCGATGAAAGGGGCAGATATAATCGGCCTCTATCCGCACTCACTCCTTGAGCGTGCTCTAGAAACCTAGGAATGCTAGAACCACTATAGCAGCATTATTGAATCCATGAGCAACCGACGACCCAAGAATCGAGTATCTCCTCCTCTCACAGAGATAGCCTAGGAAGAGGCCTAGAAGAAAGCGAGTTGGCAGCCCGATGAGATCCAGATGAAACGCTGCAAACAGAAGTGAGGTGATGACGAGAGCCCATATCTTGAAACTGTGCGACTTGGGCCTGAAGAAGATTTCCATTCTGCGCTGGAGGTATCCCCTGAATAGTAGCTCCTCACTGAATCCTACAAACACAAACATGAATATGACCCATGCTATAACCTCATAGATGTCAGGAGGGCCTCCGAATCCAATGTCTGTGCCATCATAGTTCGCGCCAGTAGCTTCGGCTATGAACCAAGTTATGGCTATGTTTACCGCCAACATGATAGCTCCAACGCCAAGCCCAAGCAATATGTCCTTTGCGCGCCCGTCGCTCTTGATTCCAATGGAGCGCAAGTCGAAGCCTCTGCTTTTGACATACCACACTGGTGGGATTATGAAGCCCAACTCCGTAATGGAAATCAGAATCAACGCCCATGGATTGTAAGTCACTTCACCTGTGATCAGATTCACTGTAATGAGGCCCCAACCAATAAGTGGAAGCACGAACACAAAGTTCAGGGCAACGACTATTCCAAAGGCAGCAAGGGTGAGAAGGAGAGTCTTCAACATCAGTCCACCATCAACCTCCCTCTCGATATTCGCGCCAG
>CAYPUO010000386.1:0-3995 GCA_964413775.1 uncultured archaeon | reverse complement strand
CTCCTTTGATGAGTGTCAAGGTCTGTCTAGGTTCTCACAAGCTGTTACAAACCCTAGGACAAGACTGTTGAACCGCTCTGGCTGTTCAAGATTGAGCATATGTGCACAGCCCTGAAAGACCTCTAGACGCCCATTGGAGACCCCATTTGCCAGGTGATGGCATGCTGCTTGTGTCTCTTTTTCGTCCAAATCGCCAATCAGGACAAGTGTCGGCACGCGAACCTCATCCAGACGTCCAGCGGCCGGTGGGTCAAGGGGCTGAGCCTTCCCCCAAGGCTTCTCTGCACGGTAGTTGCTTAAGATCCAGTCATGCACACGTTCCCTTATGGAGGGGTCTACTCTATTGCGTGGTTGACCTGGACCATCTACCCAAAAGGCCGTTTCGAAGTCAGCCAGCCGTTCCCACTCGTGGCTTTCATACATACGTTCAACATCGGCCCACATGGCCTCACTCTCAGGGTCACTCTCCAACTGGAGCCCGCCGACTCCGCCAGCCGCCACGATAAGAGCATTGACGCGGTCCGGCTGCTCCAGAGTGAAATCAAGGGCGATGATGCCGCCGCGAGAAATTCCCAGCAATGATACAGAGGATTCGTTAAGATGGTCAAGGAGGGCAGCTAGATCAGCGCGATTGGAGAAAGAAGCATCGTCTGTCTCAGTACGACCATACCCGCGGGTATCATATCGGATGACTCGGTATTCCTTTGCGAAGACCGGCACTTGAGAATCCCACATCCGGAGGTTCGCTACACCTGCATGAATAAGGACCAATGGAGGTCCGCTGCCGTTCACTTCATAGTATAGACGACCGCCGGGAACCTCAAGATATCCCTTCTCTTCCTTCATCGACACATTACCAGCCAATCATATTCATGTCATGGCATATAAGAACATCCTATATCTTCTTGACCAACCATGTCGAGCACCGTCTATCGGCGGATAGCCTTCGGGCCTTACTCATTGAACTCGCAGTTTGAAACCTATGAATGGAGAAACATCTCAGAATGGCGTCGAATCATGTGCTTATATACGGACAGGGATGCGATGATGATGAGGCCCACTACAATGATATACTAATGCACTGCATGGCGTCTGCTTTTAGATGTGGGTGACTCTGGGACTGTGGAACTACTTCTTATAGAAACATCCTCATCTAGTGGGTGTAAGAGTCAAGGTGGCCTCATCAATCAGACCGGGTGATGAAGGTGTCTTCGGAACATCATATCAGCTATAGGAGTTATCTACTACGACTAAGAAAACTAGCAACGAGAGCCCTGGAGGGCTATGGCCTAACAGATGCAAAGCTTGAATTCAAGAGCATCGATGGAAATGGTATATACAGGGTCATTGTTCCACCAGAAACTAGCGATAGAAGTTTGATAACTCCTGGCAAGTACAACCTGAAACTCCGCCAGCCCGGGTATATGAATCCTGCTTACATATCTTCGGAGATGGAATGGCTATCGGCACTAGATGAGGCAGGAATACCTGTTCCAAAACCGTATAGAAATCTGGAAGGGAATTGGGTAACTGAAGTGAAGAGCGACTACGAGGTTCCGTGTTCGAGAGACTGCACGCTTATTGGCTGGATCGATGGTTGGCTCCCGAAGGATCCACTTCCACAACATATGAGCGCCTTGGGTTTAATCATGTGAAGGGCTCGATAAGTTACATTTGGGAGAAGTCGTCATAGAGCAATTATCGATGATGAGTATGTTGACAATTCGGGAGAAGTGGAACCGAGTCCAGATCGAGGAGAGAGAAAGAAGACAACTCTCTTGGACATAATTCTCATTGAATCCTACATTCACTCATTGATAGTCAGGAATCTTCCCAAGCTTGAGATGGAGTACCAGGGGATCTCCGGAATTATCCACGAACAGGATGTCCGATGCGTGGAATACTATTGCTCTGTCATCACTCTCGTAGACAGCAAAATTACCATAATGCTCTGCCCAAGATTGAATCTTGGATATCTCGACGAACGTCTTCCCCCTCGATACAATCTGGACTCCCTTTTCTTCGGATTGAGCTCTGGATAGAGTGTTCTTCAGAAGTTCCCAATGCGGATAAGTTGGCATGGTATCACCATAATCTGATATTATTGAAAGATAATGAGAGTATCGATAGAAAAAGTAGAGAGAGGGAGGACTCCACTAGCCCTCCTCCAACTTCTGGTACGCTTAGGCACAGTGGTGGATGAATTCGGGTCCCTGTTCCCCGAACGCTCTTCCTGAAAGCTGCACCTTGAGAAAGAACTGCAAACTAGGTCTTCTGAAGAGAATTATAAGCAAATGTAGTGTACTACCAGATGAGGTGCTTTAAGTGGAAGACACCTTAATCGTTACTGATCCAGACATCATGCTTGGAAAGCCAGTGGTCGCAGGTACTCGGATAACTGTAGAGCTCATCCTAGACAAGTTGGCTGCCGGTGAAACAATTGAACAGATTCTAGAGGAGTATCCACAGCTCACTCGCGAGAGCATATTGGCGGCCCTGGCTTACGCTTCTGATGCATTAAAGAGCAGCACGACGTATTCAGCAGGAGCTACGTAAGATTGAAACTTCTCGCTGATGAATGCATTGAGAAGAGCGTAATTGAGGGTCTGAGGGGTAGGGGGATTGACATCGATGCTGTATC
Source organism: uncultured archaeon (assembly GCA_964413775.1). GTDB lineage: Archaea > Asgardarchaeota > Thorarchaeia > Thorarchaeales > Thorarchaeaceae > MP5-2226. The sequence goes on along the minus strand of CAYPUO010000386.1, from coordinate 1,354 downwards.
AGAAATCAGTCCCGGCGCTTCAGATACGTCAGTAATTCGGTTAGCAAATGAAAGGCAGGCAATACTACTCACAGCTGACAAAGACTTCGGAGAGCTAGTATTTCGGCAAGGGCGTATTACACACGGAATCATACTAGTCAGATTTCATGGTTTGAGCAGCATGAAGAAGACCGCAATCATAGCAAGTACGCTGAAAGAACATCAAGACAAACTCATCGGCTCGTTCACAGTAGTTGAACCAACTCAAATCAGAATAAACAGAGCTCAGAGATAATAAAAGAGAGAGAAGGAGAACCTTGCTGGTTTTCCTCTAGCTTTTAGTACGCTTAGATACAGTGGTCTAAGATACTAAATCGCTGCTCCTCACATTACTTGTGAGGTGTGAACCTATCTATTGAGTTCGAACAAGAACCATCAAAGGAACAATATGAATCTCCTGTTTGTTCATATCATTTCAGGAACAGACTGTCTGGAAGGCTTGATGGAGCAGCTGCAGGTCTATCAAGTGTCCACTTACCAACAAACATGAACTCAAAGTCAATGTAGGGTTCGAATAAGGAATTGGCAATCCTCATTGATGGTAAATTCAGGACATCAGAAGCATACACAGGAATACGGCCAAGTTCCAAAAGACGTGATATAACCAGACCGACAGCACGACGAGCCAATCCCTGACTTCTATATCTTTCATCCGTTTCGACACCAATCATTCCGCTCATTGAGTTAAGAAACGGCGTATTCGCAGAAACGATCTTGCAACCATCGGCCGTTCCGGTGCATACCACGTCGTGCACCATCCCGTTGGAAGAAGTTGCTTCATGTATAGACCACAGAATGTCTTCTCTAGAGTGAGGACCGACATCGGTTGTGATTCTGTTTCCCGATAATCGGAAATACCGCACAACACCTCTATGAGCAATAGGAAAGAGAGATGCTGCTGTTTTAGCTCCTGAAGTATCTGTTTGCAGGTAGAACTTCTGATAGGGCGTTCGGTGCAAGTACCAGCTAGACCAATTCTTTGAATTCATGTAGATGGTGCCGCAAGTTTCATTCGGCGAATGAAAGATGGTGTAGTCGGTTGGGTCAGTTTCATCAAACCATCCCGAATATGATTCTGACCCACTTCTGTTTTCTAATATGGATAGTTCCTCTACATGCCTTATTGGATCAGTTCTTGCAGCACCTAGCCATTGCCCATAATCGGTTTCCATCTGTTTCACTATTGATGAACATCCCTGTTGCTACTCATTTGACATCCAAGAGCCAAGTTCAAAACACTATCTCGATTCGCCACTATTCTGATTCTAGTTTAAATCAATCTCATGAATCTGTCGATATCAAAAGGAGAGAGAGA
>CAYPUO010000385.1:0-4000 GCA_964413775.1 uncultured archaeon | reverse complement strand
CTGCTGGCCCTACCGAATTCATGCAGGAGTTCCTAAAGGTACAAGATACTATCTCAATCTGTGCTCCCACAGCCAGCCAGCTTCTCGCCCTGGAGGCGCTGAAGTCTGACAATTCTTGGGTTGAGGAGGAACTCACGCGATTAGGCTTGCTTCGAGAGCTTGCGTACATGCGCGCAAGAGAAATCGATGCACTCGAAACGATTGAAACAAAGGGGACTTTCTACTTATTTCCCAGAGTCAGAGGGTGCACTAATTCTCGCTCCCTTGCCCTTGACATCTTACAGAAAACAGAAACTCTTGTACTTCCAGGAAGCATATTCGGAGCAGCAGGAGAGGGACATATCCGAATATCAATTGGTCCCCTAACTCCCGATGCCGTAGATGAAGCGTTCAACCGCTTGGACAGGTTCTTCGTTGACTACAGGTCCGAGTAGGTTTCTATCTCCCAGTCTGTGACAGCCTCACTCACGTAGTCAAACCACTCCTTTTGCTTTACTTGAATGAATTTTGCTACGATTTCCGTTCCTAGAGCTGCTACTATCACATCGTCGTTTTCAAGGGCGTCAAGCGCTTCTCCCAGATTTGTAGGAAGTGCGTTAATCCCCAACAGATTTCTCTGCTGATCAGAGAGAGCAAAGATATCTTCTTTCCGAGGTTCCGGTGGCTGAAGTCTCCTGTTGACACCATCCATTCCTGCAGCCAGAATTGCTGCAAACAAGAGGTATGGATTTGCCATAGAATCTGGAGATCTCAGTTCAATGTTGGCTTTTTTCGCAGTTGTAAACAATGGCACTCTTACAAGAGCAGTTCTGTTCATCATGCCCCATGAGATGTATACAGGCGCCTCACAGTGTGGTACCAGTCGTTTGAACGAATTTACCGATGGATTTGCTATCGCTGTGATTGCTGGCGCATGTTCAAGGACCCCAGCGATAAAGCTCTTGGCCATCTCTGATAGGTCATCTGTGGATTCATCGCCGAACAGGTTCTTGTCCCCTTTCCAAAGCTGTAAGTGACAGTGGAGCCCACTGCCTGCGCTCCCAGCAAAAGGCTTAGGCATGAAATTAACAAACACTCCGGCGTCCTGAGCAACAGCTCGTGCAAGGTTCTTGAATACGATGAGATTATCGGCCATTTTTCTGACATCTTCATATGATATCTCAATCTCCTGTTGCGACTCGCCAACTTCGTGATGAGCCACCCTCACCTTGATTCCGATGTCTTGAATCTGGTTGGCAATCTCCAGAACGATATCCTCGGCTGGATTTGACGGGTATACCTGTGCGTACGAACCAGAATCAAACTTCTCTCCATCTTCTGTGACGAGATGAAACTCTGGCTCGGTTCTTGTCTTTAGCGACATGTCCTCAGAGAGCAGTTTCTTGCAAACCTGATGCAGTATTCCCCTTGAGTCAGTAGGGTAATACGACCCATCTGGCCGGCTCCCTTTTTCTCTGACAAAACACATGACAGCTGCGGTTCGTGTGAGTGCATATGGCAGTTCGATTAGAGAGGATAAATCTGGTTCCAAATGCAGGTCAGAAGATTCCACTCTTGACAGGCCAGCCACAGAGCTTCCATCAATGCTCGTGCCTTCCTTCATTATTGGGTCTCTCTGAAGCTCTTCAATCGAATCCACAGGGTTGCATGGCACAACCATTGCCTTGACTCTGCCCAGTATATCCACTATGCGACATTCAACATACCTGATTTTTCCTGACATATTGCTAAGCCCCTGCTCTGAAGGCATCGTAATCCCCGCGAACTGCTATTAAAAACCTGCTCTGTGCACCAAATTACCCCCAGAGCTCCTTGTACCAGGGTTCTGCCTCGTCGCCAAGTTCAAGTCTGATTGACCCACTGGCAACGCTGACATCTTCTCCCTCTTTTATCTCGAAGTTCATTGCAGCAATTCGGATAGCTTTCTTCTCGAGGTACACGTTTCCAAAATTCCTGGCATGCAATCTGGCGGTCCTTTTGCCCCCATCCAGAACAAGAATCAGATCCTCGTATTGCGCAGTACACTTCATTTTGAACCTACGTTCATTGAATCCTCCCATATGGATCTCCAGATTATCGAATTCTGCCTTTACATCCTTGGCCATCATCTTCTGCACAAGTCCACTTTCCTAGCATTTCCCTTTTGAATCTCATGTTTGACGAAGCGCGAGCGGAAGACACAAACCCATTGGCTCCATACTTGTCTTATGCAAGTGAGCCCCGGTCTGTACATTGGCACAAGTGGCTGGTCCTACAAGGAAGACTGGAGAGATGTATTCTATCACAGCCTTTCATCATTGCTACAACAGTATACTACGTATTTTGACACGGCTGAGATTAACTCCACCTTCTACTCGCTTCCGTCAACCAAGATGATTCAGTATCTGAGTGATAACCTCTCTCCAAAGAAGTTCTTCACAGCAAAACTCCCCCGGGATGTGACTCATGACAACCGGCTTAATCTGAGTGCCGAGGGGGGCGCAGTCCTCCATGAGTTCTATGGCCTTATGCGTCCTCTACAACATCGACTTGCAGCTCTACTCATTCAACTACCTCCTTGGGATATCACATCAATGAGCGACTTGGAGTCATTCTTCTCGGGACTAGATTATTCATTTCGCTATGCCATCGAGTTTCGCCACGAGAGCTGGGCTACTCAAAGGACGTGGAAACTACTGGAAGACTATCACATTGCTCACTGCATCGTAGACGAGCCGTTACTGCCCATTGACTTGAGGGTGACGACAGACTTTTCGTACATCAGATGGCACGGCCATGGAACGGAGATCTGGTATGACTACAGGTATTCCAAAGCGGAACTTGAAGAATGGGTCCCGCGGATACAAGAGATAAGGGGGCAGACAGACACTGTGCTTGGATACTTCAACAACCATTTCTCTGGATTTGCACCATTCAACGCGCTGGAACTATTACAGCTGCTAGACATGATAACGCCCCGGCAGCAGCAGAAGCTCAAGCGTATGGGAAAAGCTCTATCTCATCAACAGACAAGTCTGGATGGATTCTAGTCCTTTCAGTGCAATATGGTTATATACCAAGAAATGTACTGACAGATGGTGATAGGATGGATGTCGAGCTAAGACCAGAGCAGGAAACGGACGAAGAAAAGGAGTCCCTTTCAATTGTTATGTTCTTTACGATTGGCCCTCGGGCGCCTTCGTGACCTTTATTGGTCTGACTTATGTTCCATTGCTGCTCAAGGCGTACAACTACCTTGCAGGCGTACGGTCGCCTATCGATCAAGCCGCCTGGGCATTGCTGGGTTCGGACGGCGCACGGCTGGTCGTCACTTTATCGTGCATTGTTGGGGCAATAGTCGGCTTCGTTCTTTCCCGTGTTGTCACAACGAAACTCGATATGACGCGGATAGAGGGAGAGGCTGAATTGGAACACGGATATCCGGTCCTTCTTTTTGGAGGGGCGGTTTTGTTCTGCATCTTCCCCGTGATCACTTTGATAGACATTAGCAGTATGTTTCTAGCCAACATGGGCGTCTATATGACCGCTGGGTGGTTCTTTGGATATATCATCCCTGTTCTTCTAAAATACACCTTCTTGTTGTTGCATGCAAGATCAATCAACTCGCATATTGAACTGGTTGGTCCCTCAGGACGAAGTGGTATGTGGAGGCGGCTTGGACTGATGAGGCTAAGAGTTGTTCGCAATGAGTTTGAGTGGTGGTGACGCAAAGTCAGCTCAGCAATACATGGGAAAAGGGTCGATGAGTAGAGCACTCAAATGGCCATATCTTGTTGGTGGGATCCTGATTGTGATGAGCTGTCTGCTTGGAGCAGTTATTTCGTATGTAGTTTATCAAACGCTCTTCCATGGTATGGATCCCCGAGGCCCTCTGTTGTTCATCATACTACCTCTGAGCGTTCTAATTTTGGTTCCATCCATGACGCTGGCAGTAGTACTGACAAGAAGAAAGTGATTACCGTAGAGCTGTATAGAAGCAAGATTTGCCAATATCCACATT
>CAYPUO010000384.1:0-4001 GCA_964413775.1 uncultured archaeon | reverse complement strand
CATATGGAGCGGTCAAGAACGCACCACACTTCTTTGCGCTGATCGGGGATATGGCAGAGAAGCACGTTCAGGAAGCGTCTGGGTACCATGGAGAAGCGCTCGTGCTTGCGGCCACCTCTAAAGGCATAGATACCTGTTGGGTTGGCGGATTCTTTAGACCCGAGGTCGTTTCTAACAAGCTTGAGATGGCAGACCATGAAAAGGTCATGGCAGTCATACCAATAGGCTATGCAGCTGAAGAGAAGACCAAAATCGAACGCGCAATGTCAGGTCTCATCGGTTCTCATAGGAGGAGAGCAGTCAGTGATTTATTGCATCTGGGGTCAGAGGACCCATCAGGATGGACAATGAAGGCGATCGAAGCTGCGCGACTGGCACCGTCTGCAGTCAACCGCCAACCATGGAGATTCAATATTGCAGGCAAATCTATTGAAGTCTATGCAAACAATGGGAAGTCATTCAGCAGTTCCATCTCACCAAGGCTGGACTGCGGCATTGCCATGCTCCACCTAGAACTCGGAGCATTAGAGGCTGGAGTCAAAGGGGAATGGCAATTGCTTGACGATGCACCTATTGCTAGATACGTCCCATTGTAGATGTTACCTCTGGGCAGTAGTACAGCACTCCTCTCTTTGTTCAGCCTATTCTTGCCGTCTGAGGTAGAAGCGGAGAGGATTCCGCGTGCCCGACCTCAGAAACGGAACGAGAATAATGAGCGCAGCGATTAGTAGTGCAGTTCCAATAGCAGTAAAGTAGATAACGGGATATGCAGCCTGCTTTGTGGCTATGCCCACAGATGCCCATATAACCACAAGACCAAAAGCGAAGTCGCGCCTGATGAACAGCATTAGAATAGTTAGGACTAGTGCCACGACTATCATGATGGCGGTCCACAGTACCTGAGTTTCAAGTGCAATGCCAGGTACTAGTACATTGATTGCAGACGCGATGTTGGCAATGGAAGCCAGCGAAATCCACCCTAGGTACACACTGACTGGTAGATGAACTGCCAGTTTCTGGCCAAGTGGCACCTCCTTGAGTCCAATTTCGAGTCTGGTATATATAAGCAGAAGCGTTACTAGAAATGCCAGAATCGGGATCGTGGTAAACACGAAGAGAGTGGGATTCCCATAGGAGTAGTGGAACATGACCAGCCATCCGATGTTGAAGATGGCGCCAACAAGGTACAGGACACCTATCTGCTGGAGATAGCTCTCCTCAACCTGGCTTCTACGGACTTGAAATACCATGAAGGCGAAGATTAGGACATAGATGACGCCCCAGATCGCAAATACGTAGCCTGGTGGATTGAATAGATTTGGAAAGGAATCTGATACTGTCGCTGTGAGCACACCATTGAATGGCAGGATATTTGCCAGTGCATTGAGCAGAATAGTGCTGGCGACAGCTATTACATTTAGAACCTGTAAGAGTCGAGAGTTCATGGCTGCACCATAGTTAATTTAGTATAAAAAGCTTGCTATTTTTAAAAAGAGCGGTTGGTTCATTCAGTCCTAATCGGTGCGTCGCCATAGGACATGGACCACGTGTGGAAACAGCAGACACATGACCAGCCAACGGTGCTACGACCCAAAAACACCATATACTCTCACAGGGAGAAGAAGTCAGAGTTCGTTCTCAAAAATGGAACATGCAGCATCAGGAGAAGATTCAATGAAAGGCCTCACAGAGTTACTGTTCGAGCTGTCTAATGAGGACCGGCTCCGAATACTGCAACATCTTGAGAAGAGTCCGATGAAGCTAACACAGATCTCTACAGCACTGGAGCTGACTGCACAAGAAACTTCTCGGCATCTCACAAGACTGAGCAAGGCCATGCTCATCGAGAAACAGTCGGATGGGGACCATATCATAACGGAATATGCTACACAAGTCCTCCAGATACTGCCTAATCTTAGGTTTCTATTGGCAAACAGGGAGTACTTCATGAGCCACACGCTGGCCCATCTGCCAACTGGATTCTCTGCAAGGATTGGAGAACTGAGTGACAGTGAGAGGGTCGATAATGCAATCCTGCTCTTCCAGATGGTAGACCGACTGATTGCTGAAGCTGAAGAGTACATATGGATTCTATCGGATCAAGCACTATCAAGCACACTGCCCCTCCTGAAGGAAGCATTAGAACGTGGTGTTCACTTGAGGACTGCGATGCCAAAGGACTTGGGCCCTCCACAGTTGCCACCCAATTCGATTCCAGACTTTAGCGTATACAGAGATGGGCGAATGGAGAACAAGCACTTGGATTCTGTGACAGCCGTAGTGATAGTATCTGAAAAGAGTGCAGTCGTTTCATTTCCAACTCTAGCTACTGGGATGGACTATCTTGGGTTCTTAACTGCTGATGAAAGAGGGGTGAGATGGGCGAGAGACCTATTCCTGCAAGAATGGAACATTGCTGTATCGATCTGAGCGCCCTGAAGAGAGAGAGCAACCATAACGTCTAGTGTAGAAAATCCTAGGTCCTACTCTTGTCTGGATGCTCGTTATCGTGGCACTCTTGATAATGCTACACTCAGTATACCCTATCGGCTAAGCCAATCGCGTTTCAGAGCAAGCAACTGTCCATTATGGTGGTTCAGGTGTACGAATAGGTGTGAGATGATTTGACGCACGGTCATGCCTCTGAAAAACTGCGGTATCTCCTCGCGGTCTACAATCCTGTCAAGCTCCTCTTTGGTAGTTGACTTGGCCCATGCAAGGAAGTCATGCTCAGTAGAGTCGAAGTATTGGAGCATCTCTTCCAATGGTGTACCATCCCAGTCACCTGAAGTTCCCGGTACGAATTTCCTGAGAGTCTCGGGGTGAGATGAACTTCCTCCGAGAATGAGTACATTCAAGGAGAAGTCGTAACCTGCACCTTGATGACCTATCAGCCATCCCAGAGAGGACATGCCGGATCTAGGACGATATGATAGGTCTGAGAGGCCATCCTTCGCAATCCCTTCCAGCGCGCGGTCTCTCCAGTTGCGAGTGGCATTGGCCATCTCTTCTACCATCTTGTATTCATCTGTTGGCATATACCATCCTCTGCCTCATTCAGTATGTGTCAGATTATAAAGATAGACTAGGATTCTCACAGCAATAGAGAGCTCTAAGCGTATACTGCGTCTTGAGTGCAATTCAATTCTGAGTGCGATGATACCGACTGCCGATAGTACATTAACTCACAATGCGAAAACTGTATAACATGCTGGTTCAGATTGGACTGTGGTATAGTCTATGTCGACGCTGGAAACACTAGGACAGCTTTCCCAAAAGCAACTCCGTGAGCTATTACGACTACGCGCGGTCAAGGAGGCGCTTGAGGAATACAAGCGTAAAGGCATATTCACGGATATCCAGGTCTGCCCAAACTGCAAGAGCGTTCGACTAGTACAGCTCACGTCTTATTATGACCTTGGTTACATAGGTAGTTTTCAGCCTGCCTACTACTGTCTGGACTGTGGCTGGTATGGGCGAATGAACTTCTACATGACCAACCGACCTGAGAACGGTGCAGTCATCAAGGACATGACTGAAGCGTTCCCCGAACTGCTCGATGATGATTCAATGGACGAATAGACCTTCTGAGTCAGTCAGGCTCTACGCGTGTCAATTCAAAGACAACAGGGTTGATTGCGTCGGGACACGCATGAGAAGCTTTGCACGGGTCTTCTGCCCAAGGGAAACGCGCATTATACATCATAGCATAGACTTTGGGAAGCATCGAGTACATTGCGCTAAGACAAACTTTGCCCTTGACCTCAGTTCTCGTGAAGCGAACCTCATCACCTACTCTATGCCCTGCACTGCACTTGCCTTCTTGACTTGTGACTCTACAAGCAATGTGCCATGGCTTTTCACGGATGCAATCTGAACTCTTCATGAACTGGTCTGAGAATCCTTCCCAACTAAGGCCAATGGTCACTGGTCAGGAGGGTCCCCACAATCCGTTTCGGGAAGTCCCACTTTAGCAGATGGGTCAGTAGAAGTCTCATCTG
>CAYPUO010000383.1:0-4010 GCA_964413775.1 uncultured archaeon | reverse complement strand
ATCTCCCGTGTTCCGCTGGAATGATCTCGTCGTAGGTGTTTTCTTGAAGGTCATAGAGCAGGAATCGCATTCTATGAGTCGAGTCTTGATGTTCCACTAGTAGATGCTGTCCGTCACGTGTCGTATGAAGCGCATCTGCATATCCTGGAGGTATCTGAAGGGTCTCATCATTGCTAGTTCCAATGTCATAGAGAACCAGCTGCTTTTCAGCCTGTATATCACGTCCGACAATGATCTTCCTGTCATCGCCGGTGAAGGCAATAGGTGTTTCCGGATGCTGTCCGTTTCCGAACCACTTCACCTTTCCAGAGGTCAAATAAAGTATGCCTGCTTGGTCAACTCCTGAATGATCTCAGGCTATGAGTAGCATTGAGCCGTCATTTGACCACACCTTGACTGTTTCCTTCGAGCCTTCTCTGACGCTGAAGAGCTTCTTTTTTTCAGACCCGTCCGATCGCACAAGCTATACATCGAGGTTCTGGAGGTCTTCAGATTCATTTGCGCTGTAAGCAATCCATTCATCATCAGGAGAAATGATCGCCGCAGAGAAGAATGAAATGGGGCGCGAATGGTCAGTTAGTCGAAGCACCTCTGTTCCATCAGGGCTCATTCGGAATATCTGAGCAATTCCTTGTTCACGATCCGAACTGATTACTATGAATGTGCCATCATGACTGACTTCGTGTAAATCATCACGAGATTCAGGTGTGTCAGTGAGTTGTGTGACTTTCCCATCTGGAACCTCAATCTTGAAGATATTATTCTTCTCATTGCCGGGGCTCTGTGTGAAAAGTGGTATCTCGGTTCATTCGCAGACCATCTGACTGCTCAGATACCAATAGTTTCAGATCCCGACTGTACAACATGACCATAGAGCCCATCATGAATGAGCACTCACCGACTTTCTACACAGGGCCCATTGCCGGGGATTGGATCCTTTGCAAAGATGATATACGAGTCATCAGGTGCCCATTTGTGGTAGTCTAGCGGGTTCAAGGGATATTCTCCATGCGAAAGCTGAGAGAACTCTCTCGTCTTCAAGTCAAGCAAGTGCAGTTCCATTCTACCTGTCTTGTTCGATAAGAACGCAATCTTATTGCTTGCTCTCCCTGGAATAGCGCCAAGTTGCACTGGAAGGGCAATCAATTCCTCTAGGGTCAGCTCGCTGCTTTCCGATTTCGTAATCATCACCTCGTTTGTTCCTAGATGTTTCTCAGACCTTCTAGTTATATTTGCCTAGTGATTTTTCGAATACTCATACAGTCGTGGGTCGACCTTTCGCCAAGACTTGGAACGTTGAGCGAAGTCCCTCTTCTCCTCGTCTGTTGTCTGTAGAATCTGTAACTTGCAGTCTTCGTCACCACATGCCTGAGAACTCAAGTGGACCGCCTTCGCGTCAGGGTCCCACGCCATGAGCCGGGCCGGATCAACGTAGCAGTAGAGGTATCCTACATCCATCGCATCCTGTTCCTTGAAGACCTTGGCCAAAGCACAGCCCTTAGAATAGTCTATTCCGTCTTTGGTCTTCCCCTTTTCCTCGTACAGGCCTAGTTCTGTAAGGTCAGGAAGTCCTTTTTTCACTCTCTCTACAATCCTGCGGCCGTATTCGATGATGGATTTGGTAATGAGGTCTTTACCCTTCTCTTCACCCAATTCATCAATAATCGCCTTGGAGAATGAAACATGCAAGAGAGCAATCCTAGATAGTGCACCCTCGATTGCTTTCATTGCTTCCTCTCCAGATATAATAGCTTCTCGTTGTGCCATCTTGAAAACCAGTTATTAGTCCCTAGGGCATGTAAAAAGACAATCGGTTCAGAGTGAAGAGGGATGGAGCTCGGGCTTCCTTAGCGACTGAGTTATGTCTGCACAAGAAGCAGATGTAGTCGATATGGTCAACATGCGGAGGACTTGGAGACCTATTCACCAGTCGGGCCTGATAGGTTGGCGGGCCACCTCCGAAAGAGGTGAGTTCTATGCTTTTCTTCGGAAGACTAAATCTTCTTAGCTAGGTTGGCGCCAATCTGCTTGAATTCATCTTCTGCACCCTCTTCAAGAGGACCTTCTCTCCCTTTCACAACAGCTGACTTGGCTGGCTCCACAATCTCAAAGCCCAGCTTCCTGAGCTTCTTCTCAATCTTGCCGCCGGCAGTCCCAGCCATCCTGCTCTTCAACTTGGTGTCAAAAGCAAACGCCTTCTTGCCACTCAGGCCTTGTTGAGTTTCTAGTCGCGCAAGGAATTCCTTTGCAGGTTTGGAGATATTCCATGCATGTACAGGTGTCCCGATACAGAGCAGATCAATGCTGCTCAACTCGTCGTACTCTACTGCATCTACTCTGGCTGTTTGAACCTCACACCCAGCGCTTTGCAGACCTTCGCTCAATGCCTTTGCTACTTTCTCAGTATTGCCATAGACACTATAGTATACAACTAGAGCTTTTGTCATGTACAATCCCACGCTGAAAGCATAGATGATTGTTGTTGCATATAACTCCACCGTAGAAAGAGCAGTTCCAACCACGTCATTGACAGATTCCTGCTGGACCGCACTGAGTAACAGGACGATGAGCGTGCATGTCTGTCAGATGCCGCTCATTTTAATGGCGACTGGTACAACCTTGCCCGCACTACATAAACAAGAAGATAGAATAGCAGGAGGAGTACTTTGAGGACAGGGTGTATGTTGTTGAGATTGAGGAGAAGAGCAGCTTTTTCCGATGTATTTGATGTTCCAGATCTCGAATTGGTGTCCTTGTCTCATGACAGTCAATTCCTTCTCGTAGCGAGCAATCGCGACAACGTCCCGCATGTGTATCAGGTTCCCCTAGCAAATCTGGAGAAGTGGATTGACCTGACACCGGGAAACGATAGAGTCGGCACTGGAAGCCTCTCATCAGACGACTCGCTCTTTCTTTTCCCGAAAGAGAAAGCCGGAAACGAGAAGCACGATCTGTTTGTTACTGACCTCAAGTCTTCCACGACATCCCTACTGGTGCCGCTGGATTCAGTCCGAGTTTCCAAGGCGAACTGGACACCTGACGACCGCAGTATTCTCTTTGACGGCTCGTCTGCGTCATCAATGGCGCTACGCAGATACACACTCGCGGAGAAGGAGACAGACACAGTCTACGAGACGACACTGATGTCTAATATGGGGTTTGTTAATCCTGAGAAGCCTCTTGTGACTTATTCAGAGCAGAAACCAAATCACGCAACTGCCACAGACATCAAGGTCATCGACTACGAAGCAGGAGAGGTGGTGCACACGATATCCGAAAGCGAAACCAGCATGGACTTCGCCTTCGCATGGAACACCGATGGGACCAGACTGCTCTTCTGGACGAACGCGCCAGGGTCTCCATCGCTAGCCGTCTGGGATGCCAAGACTCACGAGGTAGCCTATTCTCTGTCAACAAAACTGGGCCTCGGTATTGACTACGAACTTGCGGACTGGATACCGCGCTCTAACAGCATTGTATACCCAGCTAAGCTGAACGGTGAAACTCGACTCTTCAGGGAGAATGTCTTTGATTCTGAACCACCTACGCATCTGCCTTTCCAGAGTGGCTGGATCAGCGGAATGAAGATGGACAAGAAGAACCCAGACCAGATCTTCATTGCGTGGTCAAGCACAGCGGACCCAACAGAGATTGGCAGGTATGATATCAAGTCTGGCGAGTTCGATACGCTCCTTGATTCACGGCCAGCGGGCCTCACCAAGAAACTCTCATCTGCAGAGTTCTTGCAATATCCGACCTTCGACGATTGGAAGATCCCTGCATTTGAGGTGCCCCCAAGTCCCGATGCCCCGAATCTGGAAGGAGCCCCGATTATCATTCTCATCCATGGAGGACCTTGGTGGGAGGTCTCAAACAGCTGGGAGTCAATGGCAACTGTCATCCAAGCCTACAGCACCGCAGGGTTCCGCGTGTTCTGTCCGAACATCAGAGGGAGTACGGGCTATGGCAACGAATACATGCTCTGTAATGTCGGTGACCTTGGTGGTAGC
>CAYPUO010000382.1:0-4019 GCA_964413775.1 uncultured archaeon | reverse complement strand
GTGTAGGGGAAGGGACGAAATCCGCGGTAAAAAAAGGCCCGTAGAATGACACAGCTAATAAGCAAAGGACAATTATGCTGGCCTAGAATGAAACCAGAACTTGTCGAGCCAGGCCTGTGGCAGAGAATTCAGAGCCTGATCGACGCAGACTTCGGAGAAGGGACTACCAAGAAGATTATGGGCGACCTCGTTCCAGTAGTGATTCCGACCAAGAAAGCACAGTCCCTCTATCTGGTATCTGGCAAGTGGGTGGCAACTCTACTCGAAGGGTTTCAGGATTTCGAGGTCGCGTACCTTGGTCTTTGGTTGGGAGACTTTGCTGATGGTCGTTTTCGACCGAGTCTGCCAATTCTGGAAAGGATGTCTGAACTTACCGATAGAATTCTTGTGGTACATCAAAAGGCTGCTGAGGCCTTCACCTATGGAAGAAGCGTACTCCGCGAAGGCGTTTCAAGCCTGAGTCAATCTCTGAAGAGAGGACAACGAGTGATAGTGAAGGATAAGCAAGGTCATGTCATAGGCCTTGCAGCTCTCTCTGTAGACGGGCAAATCTACACTAAGCTTGCTAAGGAGAAGCTTGTTGCAAAGAACCTGGTTGATATTGGCTGGTATCTCAGAAAGCTGGGGTAAAATAGCGTCTACAGGTACATCTGTGATGGATCGCTATCAGCCTCAATGGACTTGCGCATCTTCTCGAGCCGCTCAATCTCCTTGCTCTCTTCAATGAGCTGATCCACATTGGCCTTCACACCATAGACCTCATTGATCTTCTCCAGCATAGTTGCCGCAGACCGTGGGTCAGGTCGACCCCGTGTGGCATAGGTAAGAAGTCCAATACCGGGGGCATCCTGCATCTCAAGCTCTGCAAGGAGAAGTGCTAGTGGGCCAGCAACAAAGAGACCTTCCTCAAGCAGAGGGACTGACCACTTGTCAAGGCGTGACTCGTATGCTTTTGTCGGCACACACCGCATCTCTTCGTTATCCTCTTTGAAACTTGCATCGAGACCTCCCAGAAGAAGAATCTCAGCAAAGTTCTGCTCTACAATCCATTCAGCAAGCCGCTCCAAGAAGGACCACTGCTCGCTCTGATGCGGTTGGAATCTCGGGACAAAGAAGACCATATTCTTCTTGGCATAGGAGTATATCTCAAACGGGAGTACCAGATGCTCATTCTCCATGGACACAAAGAGAGGGAGCATATCGCTCTTGATGAAACCAACTCGCTCTGCCTCGAGAGTTCTCGTGAGGTGTGCGGTGCTCAGGAAACCAACCTCTCCTAGGCCATGAAAGCCGCAGATGAAGATTGAATTGGGTTTGACCTTGAATCCTTCTTTGAGAATCACTTTGAAGCTACTATCTTTGGTTGCTACGAAAGCCATTACTTCCAAGCCTCTTAGAGCAGGTAATACATACCTGTCCCGGTGTGTTTTGCTGGTACTGACGGCGATTCATAACAATAATTACTCTTATGTTATGTGCGAATAACAGGGATATTCAGAAAGATTGCCGTGGAGTTTCCTCGTCGCCATAGATAGCATAGCCCAAGAGAAAGAATCCAAAGAATCCGCAAGCCACCCCAATGAGAATCTCAAAACCATATGGAGGGAACATCGAGGAGATGCCAAACATGATTAGAGCACCTGCTATGCCAAACACTTCTGCTTTCCTCATTTACCACTCATCAGAGGACCTAGTACCTTTTACCGATAAAAGAATATCCGAAACCATCAATGGATGGTGACGGTTCTCAGGCGAATTGTATGCCATGCTTCAGCCCAACAAGAACGGGACAGGAGCATAGCACCGCTAAGGAAAACCGGAAATAAGGTTTCATGAATGCAAATTATCGTCGAATAATCGTCAAACCGCATCAAAAATGCTTTAACATAACAAAATACAAGATAATAAAAGAACAAATTGCGCATTTCGAAGCGAGCGTGTAACTGCAATGAGTACACTGAGGGAACTTGAACTAGTCCAGGCATCACCTCGCCTACTGGAGGTACTCCGCAGGCAGGGGATTGCTTCTCTGACCGAGTTCCAGAGGGATGCAGTCGAGAGGGGGATAACTAGGGGAAAAAGTCAGATCCTCGTAACATACGACTACGAAGAGGCATATGAGATAGGAGAGATTGCTATTCTCAATAGGGCCGCTTCAGACTTCAAGGCAAAAGTCGTTGTCGTCTGCCCAAATCCCCATCATGCGGAGAAGCGTTTCCAGCGTATTGGTCAACGATGCTCTAGGCTTGGTATAGAGACCTCTCTGATAATACGAAGGAGGATGGCAACCAGACCAACATTGAAGTTGGGTCGCGTGATTATCGCGACCTTCAATTCTCTCAGCATCATACTGCAAACGCATCCGGAGATTCTCAACGACCTCCAGTCGGTCCTCGTTGAGCGCCTCGATCTGATTGGACAACAAGAGATAGGAGCGCAACTTGAGAAATCGCTTGTCACTATTAAGGGCCAAAAGCCGGATATTCAGTACATATCTGTCTGCCCTCCATTTCTGGATATTGACGAAATTGGCGCATGGCTCGAATCAGAGACTGTAAACGACAAGAGAGCTGACATTGAGAGAATATTCAGCGTGAAAACCTTTGAAAATGCTTTCGAGTCGCTGACGGAGCTTACGGAATTTGTTCTGGCAAAGAGAGGGCAGGTCATGCTCCTCTGCCCGGGCAGAGAAGCTTCGGAGGAGTTCGCTACAACGCTGGTGGATGGCGATGAGAAGTCTGGAAGACTAGATCCGAAGCTTAGTGTAGGCCACCAAGACGAACTACTCCAATTATCACGGGATCTGCTGAAGCATCATCCCAAATGCCATCTCACCAGACTCCTAGCGCGATTGGTGAGGAGAGGAGTAGCGTTTATCCATAGGGGAGTGTCAAGAGCTCAGAGGAGAGAGATAACGAAGGCATGGGAATCGGGCCTCCTCCTCGTTGTGACAATGCCAACAAGCTTTGCCATAGGAAGTGGACTTAAGGCATCCACAGTATTTGTCATGGGAGTATACATGCAGGCCACTCCAGTATCCACGACGGAGGACCTTATTCTAGTAACCGAGTGGCAGCTCTCCGAAGTCCTCCAGGCAGCAGGAAGAAGTGGCATAGATAACCGAGCATTTGGTATCGTTGTTGTGGACAATGAGGCTGAACAACAAAGGGTGATCTCGAAGTACTTCCAGACCCTTCCTGATGGAAGCATCATCCCACGTCTAGGAGAAGTGGACAGCAGCATGGATGACCCTGAGAACGTCCAAGACTTGGTGCTTGGGGAACTCTGCCGGCATGCTGAGGCCGGCGAGGACCCTTTCTCTGTTCTCAGCCGAACATTCTGGGCGTTTTCAAAAGACAATGACTTGGCCGGCGGCAATGAGAAGTCGGCGGATAGTGAGAGAACAATAGAAGCTCACATTACACGGAGAGCTGTGAAGTCGACAATTGCCAGAGCAAATGAGATGCCAGATTCCAGTGTCAGACTAGTTTCCGTCACACCTCACAAGATTGAAGGGCTCATTCATAGTGCTAGCAGGGACCTATGGCACCATGTGATTCTAAGAGACGATGAAGGACTGTCATGTACTTGCGAGTCGTGGAAATACCAGGGTATCAAAAGACACCGTCTATGTAAACATCTTGTGAAGTTCATGAGATATGCTGCCCGGAAGGAAGGCGTTTCTCAATATGCAAGTTCGGTGATCCGCCAGGCCCTTGCCGGCCTTGAGATACTGGATGAGCTGGTGACAGATGGCCTCGTAGCACGGGAAGAAAAGGAGTTCAGATGTACTGAATTGGGACAAGCAGTAACAGTACTTGGAATACCTATGAGAGACGCAAAGCGAGTAATGAAAGCGCTGGCTGGAAACAAGGCCAATCTGAGTGAGATACTTCTCGATATTGTAGAGGCGCGTTCATCTGAAGGACGAGATATCTGGAAGCGAGTAATTAGACTCGCAGAACTGAAAGAAGCCAAGGACACTGAGTTCTGTGATAATGATATCCCAGGTGTAATGG